>JAPLKA010000055.1 GCA_026388315.1 Pseudomonadota bacterium
GACCTTTGTAAAAGTTCATAAGGCTTCCTCCTTAATTGGGTATTTTGGTTCCTCTCAAACCGATTCTACCATGTCTGGAGGAGGCCTTGAATAGTATCAAGTAGATGCAGCCAATCGGCCTGAAATCAGGCCTCTGGCTGATCTTTGTGTTATGTGAAATAATTTAATGTTAATGAATACAAAAATGATATAATAAAAACACTATGCCGACCATCTCTATGTTTTACGGAATCATAATCCGTATGTACTGTTCTCCGGGAGAGCATAACCCTCCGCACATTCATGCATATTACCAGGATTTCATGGCAATCATTGATGTTATTGCTTGCGAGGTATCGACAGGAAATCTACCCCCAAGACAAACAAAGCTTGTTCTGGCTTGGGCAGAAATCCACAAGGACGAGCTATTGGCAGATTGGAAACTGGCCTCAAAAGGCGAACTTCCTTTTCCAATCGAGCCCTTGAGATAGAGGAAGGTAGACATGTATCCACCTGTAAAAAATGTAAAACCTTTAGATGACTATAAATTGCTACTTGAATTTGGAAATGGAGAACAAAGGGTTTTTGATGTCTCCCCCTATTTGAGTATTGGTAAATTCGCCGAATTACGAAATCTATCCGTATTCTCTTCTGTAGCAGTCAAATTTGACAGTATCGAATGGGTTAACCATTTGGACATTGACCCAGAATTCTTATACGAAAAAAGTATAAATACAAAGACCAAATAACGACCGGATGCAGCGAATCGCGTACCTCCCCCAATAAAGCAGGCCTCTCGCTGACCCACATGTTGGAACCAGATGATACGGCAGAGAGTCATTGACCTCCTATGGCTGACACCTGCGGACAACGTGTCCGCAACATTGGTAGCAAACGTTGCTACTGAATTTAAAATCCCCGCAAAGCCAATGCTGGCCTTGGTTTGGAGCATTGATCTTTTTTTTATTCACTGTGAATAAAAATATGGAAACCCCATGAAAAATAACCTTTGGGGGTGCCGGTGGGCAAAGAGAGGACTCATACCAATTCGCCTTCATTCATATAACTTCGTTGCCTTCGTCGTCATCTCCTCGACGTACTGAAATGTACGCCTCCGTCGCCTCCTCCTCGTCGCCTCGTTCTATCTTTGAATCCAAATTGGTATCATGGCGATAGAATCACTGGTTTCCCTCCTCCCTTCGGAAGGCGAGAGAAGAATAAAGACAAAAGACGGAATAGAAGCTATAATGAAAGGCAAAGACATGAAAGAACATGGCGATAAAGGCGAAAGACATAGAAACGTTCCAACGAGTGCGTGCAGCCAATCGGCCATAAAGCAGGCCTCCCGGTGATACCCGATGTTAGCTGTACAAATCTTTTCAGGAGAATGATATGCAACGAAATATTACCGTTAATTTAGGGAATCTGGTTCTTTCACTTTCCGACGCTATGGATTTGGCCAGTCCTTTATTGATACAACATCAACAAAGGACAGCGCTTGTCGTGTGGAAAATGGGGAAGGCCGCAAACCTTTCAAATGAAAGATTAGAAAAACTTTTTATAGCAGCGCTGCTTCATGATATCGGCGCTTTTTCATTGGAAGAAAAAATCTCCCTTCGGAATTGTGAAGTCGAAAATCCCGAAGAACATTGCATTCGTGGCGAGCTTTTGCTCAATAACATACCCTGGTTAAAGGACTCGGCAAGAATCATCAGGTTTCACCACAAAGAGTGGCAGCACTGGGGAGAGTCAATTGAAAATCCCGTTGTTCTTGAGTCACAGTTGTTATTTCTTGCCGATTATCTCGAACGCGCAATAAATCGTGAGCATTATATTCTTCATCAACACGAAGATATTATTTCAAAGATAGAATCTTTGTCCGGCTCTTCATTGCATCCTCAAGTTGTGGATCTTTTCCTCTCGATATCTCATAGCGAAGAATTTTGGTTGGACCTGGTTTCTCCCCGATTGTATTCTATTTTACTTAATGAAGGTCCTTTCAGAAAGATAGAAATAGACTATTCGGATATTTCTATAATAGCCGAGCTTTTTCGAAATATAATTGATTTCCGGTCCCGTTTTACTTCAACTCATTCTTCAGGTGTTGCCGCAGCCGCATCCTTGTTAGCAAAAATTTTCGGACTTACGGACGTAGAAATAGGGTTTATGGAAGTTGCCGGAGATCTGCATGATTTAGGGAAATTGGCAATTCCCAATAGTATTCTGAATAAACCTGGAGGCCTTACAAAAGAAGAGATGTATGTTATGAAATCTCACACGTATTATACTTATCTTATAATTAATAGCATTGGGGGACTTAAGCAGATTACGGAATGGGCTGCTTATCACCATGAAAGACTTGACGGTTCCGGATATCCCTTTCATTGCATGGCAGCCGAGCTAAGTACCGGAGCCCGGATAATGATGGTCGCAGATATATTTACGGCGCTGGCTGAAGACCGGCCATACAGAAAAGGGATGTCCAAAGATGATATTGTTCGTATTATTAAACAGTTTTCTGATCGTAGCCTTTTGGATACCAGAATAATTAATCTCCTTTTTGAGAATTACAACGAGATTTTTTCCTATGTAGCCGAAAAACAGGCTGTTGCCAGGGAGTTCTACGAAAAACAATTTGCTTTTATTCATTAACGGCCCAAATCTTGGAATATTGATGATTGCGCAGATAACAACCGCATCAACTCGGACTGGCAATTCCGCTACGCTCCATTGCCTGCCGGTTATGCGTAGCGTTAGGCCAATGGAGATAAACCATGAAATTCGAGCCTCGGGTACCCGCTTGCGGGTGCGGTAAAAAGCGCAGCGAAGCAGGGAGCGTAAGGTTTAATTGCGAACACGGTGAGCAACAACAGTGTTTCTGCGAATACCATATTTGGGCAACAGGCCGTTTGCTCTTGACTGGAAAGACATATCCTGGCAATACTATCTTCCATGCTCGATGCGCTCAGGAGAGATGTGGAACTTCTTGCAAACCCGGAAAAGGCAAGGGTGCTCCGGCGATTCTTCAAGACCGCCCCTGGCCAGTATGGTGAGGGCGACGTCTTTCTCGGCATCGTTGTTCCTGACTCACGCAAGATTGCAAAAAAGTACGCCGATCTCGCTTTCGAGGAGGTTAGCGCCCTCCTGAAATCAAAGACTCACGAAGAGCGGCTCATCGCTCTTTTCATCCTTATCGCACAATTTGAAAAAGGCAATACCCAAATAAAAGAGGAAATATTTCGGCTCTACCTCAAGCATACGGCATTTATCAACAACTGGGACCTTGTCGATCTTTCTGCCGAAAAGATTGTCGGCGCTTACCTCGAAAGAAGGCCAAAAGAGATACTATATGAACTTGCACGGTCGGAAAGCCTCTGGGAGAGACGTATCTCCATCATCGCCACATTTCGTTTTATCAAAGAGGGGAAATACGAGGATACCTTCACCATTGCAAGTATCCTGCTCCGGGACAGGGAAGATCTTATCCATAAAGCAACGGGTTGGATGCTGAGAGAGGTGGGAAAACGCTGCTCGGAAGAGGTGGAGGAAACATTTTTGCGCAAACATCTCAAGGAAATGCCGAGGACCATGCTCCGCTATGCCATCGAACGTTTCAGCCCCGAAAAGAGACGTCAGTACCTTCAAAAAACGTAAACATTTACAATTGTCTCGGGATAACCCTGGTGGCATTTCCTTTTAGGCGTCAACTCTACTCATTAAAAGGAGGGCTTTGGTGCATCTGCTATGAAAATCCCTTGTAATTTAAAGCAGATTTGTGTATTATATGGTCTCGTTTGATATCATTTTCCATGAGGAGTGGCAATGTACATTTCAATAATCGGAGCCGCCGGTTCTGGGAAGACAATGCTTTTTCAGGCTTTAAGCGGCATAAAAAAAGATAATGGCATTGCCCCGAATACGATAGTAACCGTTGATGTACCTGATGAGCGCCTTGAGAGGTTAGCTAAAACATTCAATCCAAAAAAGACTGTCCACGCACGTATAGAAATATCCGACACAGCAACGATAGAAGAAGGCGATGTAAAGAATGAAACGATTAGCCCTAAGGCAATCCAGAAAATGCGGACAAGTGATGCTTTTATCCTTATTCTGCGACATTTTGATAATGGATTACCCGTTGACCCTGTAGCTGAATTCAGGACGATTTTTACTGAGTTTATCCTTTCTGATATGGCGCAGATCGAAATACGCCTGGAGCGCATCAACAAGCAGAGCGGGAAAAAGGATAACCCCCTTGTCCAGCAGGAAAAGGCCATGCTTGAGAAGTGCCTGGCCCACCTTAATGAAGAAAAACCATTATCTGTCCTGCAAACCTTAAATGGAGAGGGGAAAATGCTTCGCGGCTTCCAGTTCCTCTCGCAAAAGCCTATGATGTTGGTGGTGAATTGCGATGAAATGACAGTTGATGAAGCTGAAACAATCCTGTCAGACATTAAACTGTTATTGCCCGGCGATATCCCCATTATTGTTGCTTGCGCCAAACTTGAAGCGGAACTGGCGCTTATGCCACCCGAAGAGTGTGCTGATTTCATGATAGAATACGGCATTAAGGAAACGATACGTGACCGCATCATACAGCTTGCCTGCCGGACGCTGGGCTTGATCTTTTTTTTAACGGTCGGGGAAGATGAATGCCGTGCATGGCCGATAAAAAGAGGTATGAGTGCCCAGGATGCAGCAGGGACTATCCATACAGATTTTTACAATAAATTTATCCGTGCTGAAACAGTTGGCTATGATGATTTTATAAAATATGGTAATTTTGCGGAATGTAAAAAGGCAGGGGTGTGGCGTCTCGAAGGGAAGGAGTATATTGTCCGGGATGGTGATATCATTTCCATCAGAGCAGGCAACTAATATTTTTCCTGACCCAGAAGTTCGTATACTTTCAGTGTACCGATTGTTGAGTCGATCTCATATTCGCCAAGTTCATTGATATCCAGATGGGACTGTGCAGCCCGGCGGGTATCTTCACTTATAAGGATGCCGTTCGGTAAGGTTTTAACAAGATTTTGCAACCTGAAAGCGGTATTCACCGAATCGCCGATCACCGTATAATCCATTTTCTTGTCGAAGCCGATATTGCCAATTACAACCTCACCGGTATGGATACTGATCCCTATAACGAGGGGAGCCCCCAGTTCCTGAAGAAAATGATCACTTACCGTTTCAATGGATTTTTTCATTTCGAGGGCTGCGGCAATTGCGTTATCGGCATCCATGGTGCTTGAAACTGGTGCACCAAAAATAGCAAGAAAGCCGTCACCCAGGTATTTGTCAACAATGCCATGGTGATTGAACACGGTGCTACCCATTATTGAAAAGAAGTAGTTAAGCATCGATACGGTTTTTTGCGGTCCCATTTCTTTTGCAAGTTTGGAAAATCCCCGGATATCAATGTTCAGGAGGGTAAGACTTCTGAACTCATCGATGATCGCTTTCTCTGTGTCCTTCCCGTAAACAATTTTATCGACAACCTCCATAGGGACGAACTTCTGAAACATTTGTCTGATCCCCCGCTCATGTTCGGTCATCGATATTGTCTCCTGATAAAGACGGGCATTTTCCATGGCAATAACCAGTGATGAGACAATGGACTGGAGGAGGTGTTCATCGCCCGGACCGAAATCACCATTGATTTTATTGATGAGCTCAATGACACCGAGCACTTTTCCCTGTGAGATCATGGGTACACACAATACGGATCGTGTTTCAAATCCGGTAAATTTGTCAATATCAGAAAAAAAATGGGGAGACAGTGTTACGTCATTCACGATAAGCGGTTTTCCCTGACTGGCAACATAACCGGAGATGCCTTGCCCAAGTTTAAGTTTGAATTTTGTCAGTTCTTCGATATTGTTACCGAAGGTAATCTTAAATTCAAGCTCACTGTCGTGCAATAAAAACAGCGATCCAGCCCCTACATCCATGACAACACGAATCATATCCATTGCATAATTGAGGACTTTGTCGATATCGAATGTGGATATGGCAAGGGTATTTCCGATCTCTTTAAGGGTGTCCAACTCCTGATCACGCTTTACAACAACAACAGACAGTTTGTTCCTTTCGATTGCCAAAGAAAGACTGTCTTTCGCTAAGCCGATGAACTCCGTTGTTTTTTGAAAGGCCTCCGGTCTTGATGTACAAAGGACCAGCACCCCTTCTACGTTGCCCTGTATCTTTAAGGCAGACAGGAGACATGACTTATATCCCTGACCAAGAAAGAGTTCCTTTTCGATCTCATTGGTCATAGTTTCGGTATCGTTCACGTTAATGGTTGCTCCCTGTTTCATTACCTTATCAAAAACTGTATCTTTGTAATTGTAATAAGACCCTCTGGACAGGTTGATCGGCCTGTGAGAAAAGAAATCGAAAACCACAAGGTCATGGGGTTTGGTTTCCTCTTTCATCATAATAATAGCTGCTTCAAAAGGAACCAGTGCCTGTATTTCATTCAGAATAGCATATATGAGCTCGCTATCCTTGAAGCTCGAGTTGATGACATTGAAAATCTTCTCCAGTTGCCTTAGAAACCCATCATTTTGCTCATTTTCCTTAAGAAGACGAAGATTCTCATATGTGAAAGCTGCGCCGCTCAAGAGAGATGTGAGCACTTCCACATCTTCCGGCATAAAAAGCATATCGTCGTTTCTCCGGGAAACCGTGATAACGCCGATAATATCATTAATAGTTTTGAGGGGCATGCATATAAAGGATTTTGTTCCGTAAAGAGGGCGGTTATTCCTTCCGAAACGGCTGTCTTTTTCAATATCATTAACAAGAAGAGGGGATTTATTGATGACTGCATACTTTGAGATGCTCTTTTCAAAATCAATCCGGTCTCCCACTTTGACGAGATCTCCGAGTCCAATAGTTGCCTGCACGATAAATTTTTTGCGGTCTGGCCGCTCAAGCATGAGCACAGAACCTAAATCGGCATTTACCAGCTTCAAGGCGCGCTCTAATGTTATATACATGAGTTCTTCTGTGTCGTAGGTTATATAACAAAGGTCTGAAAGTTCTTTAAGGGTTGATATTTTTGATGCGTTCTTTTCGAGTTGCTCAAAGGTAACCTTAAACTGATGTTCGATGGCATTAAAAGACTGAATGATATTCGTCAATTCATCGATGCCGTTCTCAGGCTGAAAATCTGAGATTTCCTCGACAATCCTTTCCGAGATTTTTTTTGAAATATTTGCCACTGCTTGAAATATACGGCGGAGCATTATGATACCGAGTAAAGAGAATACAAGGAAGGCAACTAAAAATATGCGTAATGATTCGTCATTGAGAAAATCGTGTTTAATGGCATAGAAAAGAATGCCAAAAACCGGAAAAACAAAGAAAAGACCAACAATTAGATACAGCTTGTAATGAAGGTTCTTATTTTTTAACGATATTTCGTTAAACCAATTTTTTTCGATTCCCTTTGCCATATCTTTTTTTCCGTCTAACACCTAATAACGCAATGTTATAGAAAGACTTTTTAGTTGTCAACGATAAAAAAAGAGATTGTCATGTGCCCGCGGGCACTCCCAACGGAAAAGGTCTACAGACAAAAAAATAAGGGTATGTAGCCAGAGAAGCCAATGAGTGTTGTTAATTATAAAAATTCTGGTTTTCAACCTTAAGGAATTCTTGCGTTATTTTTTGCAGTTGAGAAACAGCGAGGAACGCCTCTTTCAGCAATTGTTTTTGTCTTGCGGTAAGCGTTGCCGGATCGATGCGGTTGCTGAAGTCTCTCCCACGGTCTCTATCGTTCAAATCGTTTCTGATTTTCAGGGTGAGAAAGGTTTCGAAAGACTGTTCTAAAAATTCCGCCAGATCGGTTTTTATTATTGTATCCTTGTTCAGTTTTTTTATCCTCTCTAATGTATTCGTCTCAAAGATGCCTTGCTGAAATGCAAGCATCTTTACACATGTATTCAGGGGGAGGAGCCCATAATTTTTTATATTGAGCGTATTTTTATATTTACCGTTTTTTTCTACAATAAAATTCTTAAAAAACCCCAATGGCATAGGAATAGAGGTAATTACCTGGGCCAGCAACTTCAGGAATAGCTGATTTTCTTTGATTAACTTCATCATATGCGATTTCAGCTCAAATTCAAGAAATTTGTTTCCATATATCGTTCTGAAATCAAAAAAGACGAATATATCAATAATCTCGTTCTCTGAGAGTGACCTTGAGAGTATCCATTCTGCCGTCCTTTTCTTCCACTGTATTATACTCCCGGAATATTTGGGGTTTGTTGCCATAACGTTACCCTTGCATAAAGGGAAACCGCACTTGTTTAACGCATCTGTTACTTGATGGGAAAATGTTTTAAAATATTCTTCGGTGTCCCCGGAGGGAGAATCGAGATAGATTATCGCATTGTCCTGATCTGTGAGCAGTGTTTGTTCTTTTCTCCCTTCGCTGCCCAATCCTAACCATGCGTATGAAGACGGGGGATAACCGAGATCTTTTTCGACTAAAGCGATTACCCTTTTTACAATCTTATCATTAAATTCACTTATAATTTTACACACGTGCGATGCAAGAGCGCCATCAGCCATTAAAATAGCCAATACCTTTTCCACCCCGGACCGTACTGCGTCCAATTCGGAGATGCTTGGCGCCTCATCAATATTTTTCAACAAAGACAAAACCTCAATGCCTTTATGCTTCAGGATATCAAATGTGGTAAGTAATCCCACCGTTTTTCCTTTGTCCAGTACGATGAGTTGATTGGTTTTGTGCTTAACCATTTCGTGAATGGCATCATAAAGGAAGCTTTCTGCATCGATTGTTTTGTATTGTTTTTCCATTATTGTCTCTATCGGTTGCTGGGGGTCCTTTCCTTCCAGTAAAACCGCTTTGACAATATCTCTATAACCAAGAATGCCTTTTGTAGCAGTCGAATCGTCGGTTACTATGATCGTTTCTAACCCATTATCCAGGAGTTCTCTGGCGGCCTCTTTCGTTGTTGCTTTATGGCTACAGAATATTTGAGCTGAAGGAAGCATATCTTTCACCTGTTTTTTATACAGGGTGGACTCCACATTTACAGTGCTCGTATTCGAAACAAGAAACTCCTTATAAACCTTGCTCATTCGATAATTGAGCAACCGGTGAAAGAAATTATAAAAAATTGAATGTTTTTGAACCATACGGAGGAAAGCCTCTCTTCTCTGGCTCAAACACAATGAGTCCTCTATCACTTCGTACTTTGGAGTCCTTGGAGAATCGGAGAGCATAGGCATCTCACCAAAACATTCACCTTCACCGAGAAACCCTATAATAATCTCTTTGCTATTTTCCTCCATGCAAGCCTTTACGAGGCCGCTTTTCACTACAATAAATTTGTCAGACCCTTTATCCTGTGAGAATATAATCTTTTTAGGTAAAAAAGATTCCCATTCCATGCTTTCTGCAACCTCTTCAAGGTCAGCCCTTGCAAGAAGATTAAAAGGCATATTATTTTCAAGAAAATTTACTTTGTTTTCATACCTGTCCATCTCAAGAGCTTTCTGAAATGATAACGCCTCGTGAAGGGTGTTTTTTTGTATTGCACCGATATCGATAAGTATTTCCCCGATGTTTTTATTGTTTGCATTTTGGATTGCTAAGGCATTTACGATGGATACTTCTTCGACAAAACCCTGTTTAAAAAGTATTTCCCCAACTTTCATGGATAACCCCCCATATTTACAGTTACAAAGAGAACTGTAAATATGTTATCGGCTTAAATTTCAAAAAATTAAGGATTTTGAAAATATAATAAAAAAGCCCCGTGGGAACACGGGGCTTTTTTGCTGTTTGTCTATAAACTACTCAAGCGTTTCGTCGCCGATCCTCATGCTGTAGAATGAGCGATATATGAAGACGAGTGCCACGATGAAGAAGATGGCGCCGAGCGATGTTTTTAGCGTCTGAGACTGAATAGTTACGGCTATTTCTGTCGCGAGAAGCCCGAAAAGGGTCGTGAACTTGATAACGGGGTTCATAGAGACAGACGATGTATCTTTAAAGGGGTCGCCAACTGTATCACCGATAACGGTTGCTTCGTGGAGCGGGGTCCCCTTCTCTTTCAGATCAACTTCGACGATCTTCTTGGCGTTATCCCAGGCACCACCGGCGTTTGCCATAAAGATGGCCTGGAAGAGCCCGAAAAAGGCGATTCCAACGAGATAGCCGATGAAGAAGTAAGGGTTGAAGAAGGACAATGCAAGGGCCATGAAGAAGACCACGATGAAGATATTCAGCATGCCTTTCTGGGCGTACTGGGTACAAATCTTTACGACTTCCTTGCTGTCCTCGATGGAGGCCTCTTCCTTGTCGAGGTTGATATTTTTCTTGATGAATACGACAGCCCTGTAAGCACCGGTTGTAACTGCCTGGGTCGCTGCGCCGGTAAACCAGTAGATAACAGCGCCACCCATGAGAAGACCGAGGATGATCTGGGGCTGCACGAGACTCAGCTTGGCAACAACATCTCCGAACATGTTCTCAAGAAGGATGATGATGCCGAAGACCATTGTAGTTGCACCGACGACGGCTGTACCGATAAGCACCGGTTTTGCCGTTGCCTTGAAGGTGTTGCCTGCCCCGTCAGCTTCTTCGAGGTAATCTTTGGCTGTATCGAAGTTGGGCTCAAAGCCGAACTGACCCTTGATCTCTGCTGCAATGTTAGGAACGCTTTCAATTCTGGAAAGCTCATACACTGACTGGGCGTTGTCTGCTACGGGACCGTAACTGTCAACGGCGATTGTTACAGGACCCATGCCGAGGAAACCGAAGGCCACAAGGCCGAAGGCAAATACTGGAGCCGCAAATGTGAATTTCGCAGGCATGACTGCCATAATTGAGGGATGCTGGGAAACAAGGTAGGCGATGAACATGAGAGTGAGGATTGTCAAGCCTTCCCAGAAAGCGGAGAAGTTACCGGCAACAAAACCGGAGAGGATATTCAGTGATGCACCGCCATGGCGTGCCGCACTGACGCACTCCTGCACGTGACGCGATTTGGTGCTTGTGAAGACCTTGGTAAACTCAGGGATCAATGCGCCGGCAATGGTGCCGCAGGAGATGATGATGGAAAGCGCCCACCACAGGCCGGGATACTTGGCGTCCATGTCACCAAGGAGCATATAGCTTGCCCAGAAGGTAACAATGATTGAGACTGCCGAGGTGATCCATACGAGATTGGTAAGGGGCTGTTCAAAATCAAATTTTGTCTTTGTGCCATAAAGGGAAGAGGTGATGCCTTTATTGATGAAATATGAAACAAGAGAGGTAATGATCATAAGAATACGCATTGCGAATATCCAGATGATCAGGGTTCCCGACATGCTTGGATTTGCTGCTAAGGCAAGGGCGAGGAAGGCGATTAAGGCAACACCGGTAACGCCGTATGTCTCGAAACCGTCTGCGGTGGGGCCGACGCTGTCGCCTGCGTTGTCACCGGTACAGTCGGCGATAACACCGGGGTTTTTCGGGTCGTCTTCGGGAAGCTTGAAGACGATCTTCATGAGATCGGAGCCGATGTCGGCAATCTTCGTGAAGATACCGCCTGCGATTCTCAAGGCGCTTGCACCCAGAGACTCACCGATGGCAAAACCGATGAAACTCGGACCGATAAGGTCTTTCGGAAGAAACACAAGGATGCAGATCATGAAGAAAAGCTCCACGCTTACAAGGAGGAGTCCCACGCTCATTCCGGAGTTAAGGGGAATAGTAACGACGTCAACGGGCCTGCCGCGCAGGGATGAAAAGGCTGTCCTGGAGTTGGCCCATGTATTGATCCTCATGCCGAACCATGCCACACCGTATGAGCCGAGTATACCGAGAACGGAGGCCAGGAGGATGATGACCATATTGCCGAATGGCGCATGTGAAAGTCCCATAAAGTAGTAAACCATACATATTGCGATGAGGACCCAGAGAATGACCAGGAACTTACCCTGCTGTGCAAGGTAGGACTTACAGGTTTGCCAGATGATCTCTGATACCTCCAGCATGGCCCTGTGGGCAGGGAGGTTCTTTGTCTGATTCGCCTGGACGATCGAGAAGATAAGACCGACAAAACAGATAAGAATACCGAAATACATGATGGACAGACCGCTCAACCCACCGAAGATATTAAAGGATACCTGGGAGAGATCCGGCAGCACGATGTCTGCTTCGCCGGCAAGGGCGAGTGGTGCTGTCATTAACAGCATGGCAGCAAAAAGAAACAACGAAAAAAACATATTGCGTTTACTCATCTATAACCTCCTTAAAAATTTTGTTTATAACTATTAAAACTCAGCTTAACCATACGTTGTCATATACACTTTGCCATATACGATGCTAAGCTTAAGGATTGTTTATTGTAAACCACTTTTTTCGGGAATGTCAATGAACTTTATGAAAAAATTCACAATATGATTGAGCAGAGAGCGAAGAGCATAAGGAAGGTAGGCACAGGTTTTAGCCTGCGAACATTTAAAGAGTGTTTAGACATAACGTAAGGAAAAATGTTCCCGTTCAGGGTCATAAGAGAGACATGAATTTTTTTGCCAGTTTAAATTGTCTTCATACGGGAAATCTTTACGCTGAAAACTGCCGCGGCTTTCCTTACGGCCGAGGCTTGCAATGAGTATTGTTTTGAGGACAAAAGAGGCGCTCAGAAGATCTTCTTTCAGCCTCATTTCAGGGACATTGCGTGGAACAGTTGCGTAAAGCTGTACATTGATCTTTTCAACGGCTGCCAATCCCTCTTTCAAGCTATTTTCAGATCTTACAACCCCTGCATTGTTCCAGGCAATTTCTCTGATATTACGGCGGAGTTCCATGAGGGATGTCTTGTTGGGGGAGTGAGCATTGTCGTTGTAAATATCATTTTTTCCTATGGCTGTTGCATCAGGTTTTCCCTTGCACATGGCAACCTTACTTTCAGATAATTGTGCGGCGTTCTGTCCCGCAATTTTTCCCATGACAAGGCATTCCGTGAGGGCATTGCCGCCTCTTCTGTTTGCCCCGTGGAGCCCCCATGCAACCTCTCCGCAGGCAAAAAGACCGGTGATTGTTGTCCTGGCACCCTCATCAATTTTTACTCCACCCATGAAAAAGTGGGCTGCAGGGGAGATGGGAACAGGTTTTGTACGAACAGGGAATTTTAATTTTGCAAGGAGAGTCTGGGGGTATTCATCCCAAAGCGATAAAGGTATATCACTGAAGTCCGCATATACGCCCCCCATGGAAGCTTCTTCAAAGAGGAGGATGGAAAACAGATCTCTTTTTGTATGGATGGCTTCGTTCAAACTGCCGAGGGAATGTTTTTTCAGAATGTCCTCTCCCGAGGAATCAAGAAGGCGCACTTCCTCGGGGAATGGAGGGTAGAGAATCATTGATGGCAGGTGTTTATCAGCCAGCACGAGAGGGTAGAACTGGACAAACTCCATGTCAAAGAGTTCAAGGCCTGCCTTTGCTGCAAGCCGGTAACCCTGTCCCATGGTATTTTTCTGGTTGTCATTAACGAGATAGATCGCCCCTGCCCCACCGGCAGCAATTATAACGGCTTCAGCGAAAAGGGTTACCTCCTCTCCCTTTTTGTTGAAGCCTTCTACACCGCATGCCCTGTTGCCGTCTTTGATAATATCCGTGACATAAAACCCGGGGAATATTGTAACTCTGTCGAGTTTCCTTACCTTCTCAGCCATATTTTTTACAAGCAGAAGTCCTGGAATATGATCGAGGTGTGGCGTTCTCACAGCCGTGATGCTGTGGAAATCCATCATGGGAAGCCCGGAAGAACGGAGGAAATCGAAGGCGTCCGAAGCCCTTTCTGCAATGAGTTTTACCATGGACGTATTGTTAATCATTCTCCCAATCCGGATCGTATCCTTTATGTATGCTTCGGTGTCATAGCCTCCCGTGGGCCCGGTAAAAACACCGCCGGCTAAGGCTGTATTTGTCCCGAGGCCAATGGAACCCCTGTCAGTCAAAATGACTTGAGCCCCTTCTTCGTGGGCTGCTATGGCTGCGACCATCCCGGCAAGCCCGGCCCCGATTACAATAACCCTCTTCATCATACTGAATTATAAACCGAAACGCGATTTTAAGGAATACAAAACATTTTTGCCTGTTGCCCAAGTCAATTGTACGCCGGAACACTGCTTCCCTCCCTGCTTCCTGTGCGTGCTTTACCCTGCTGTGAGTTCACTTCCGCTCAATCTTCTGACTTGTCCACCCGCAAGCGGGGGGTACCCGGCTTAGAACAAATCAGGCCGTCCCAGACGCGGCACCGGCCTCAGGCACTACCTTCAGCCGGCCACCCGTGGAGGTACGATCACGGGTGGCCCCCAAGGTATGCTCGAAGTCGCGACTCGCAAAAAGTTCTTCCGGCTTGCTATCTCAAACGTACCCGGTGGTTGTTTGGGCACAGGCCGTCAAAACTCAACACTGCTTATAAAACTTGGTTTACCCCGTGTAATGCATTTGCTACTCTATTTCACTGGGGTTTGGTCCGACCCCAATCTACCCGTTTTGCCATACCATATTAACAAATCAGCGCGTGGAAAATCACCTTGAAATACGTTCCCCGCAGGTGCGGGGATGAACCGACTATAAGAAAATTGATAACGTAAATTGGGGTCGGACCAAGCCGTAAAAGCTGTTTTGAGTTTTGAGTGTTGAGTTTTGAGTTGAAAAAACCTAATAATAATATTGGCTTAAAGTGCTGTTTTTGGGGCAATTTGTAACCTGTCTGCCACAACGCAGGCACAGGCAGGCAAAGGGGTACGATGTGGGTAGCCCTACGAGCGATTTGGTGGCTTATGATAGGAGGCCCGAAGACCTGCCAGAGGAAGTTGCTCCAACGGTTGGAGCAATGGTAGAAATCACCGGAAAGTCAATACAGACCTTGCATAGAGAGATTTCACTTTTGAAACTTTTTGATGAGATTCAAACAGTCTTTATCCATGTTACATAAATTATCTGCGGCTTGAAGAGATAAAGGATGTCCACGCATTCTCGTTGTGCCTATTCCATCCCGCCTCATCTTCATAGCTTTCCCATCGAGGTCATGGTATAAGTAATCTTTAAAGAGATCGTAACTCTCTCACAAAATGAGATATATAATGGGGGTAATGCTATGGAACTTTTTCGTTTGAGACTGCCAAACCGCGTTAATTTGCTTAGGGTTGCCAGGGCGGCTGCGCGTGCAGCAGGCGAGGAGTTTCGTTTCCCTGAGAAGACCACGGGAGGGATGGAGCTGGTTGTCGAGGAAGCTGCGTCGAATGTGCTTCGTCATGCATACAGTCCCAACGAGGAAGCCTATTATTATGTTTCGGCCTCCCTCGAGGGGGACGCCCTTGTCTTCCGGGTACAGGATAAAGGTATGCCCATGGACAGCTTCGACCTTCCTCAATACGATCCCTTAAACCCGGACTCTAAGGGCCTCGGCACCTACCTCATGAAAACCTATTGCGACGGCTTCCGGTATCTGAACCTGGGCAAGGAAGGCAAGGCCTTCGAGTTTCTTTTTCATCTTCCCCGCGAAGGGATCGGGTATACGGCCGAGCCTGTCCAAACGGGCCAGGAGCCGATGCATATTACTGATAAGGATATGGTAATCCGTCCTTTCTTAGACGAGGATGCCCCTCAGGTGGCGCGTTGTGTATACCAGGCATACCGGTACTCCTATCTCAGGGATTTTCTCTATATACCCGAGCAACTCATCAGGGTGAATCGTTCTGGTGAGATTCGGAGCATTGTGGCCGTCCTGGCCGACGGGTCTGTCATTGGTCATATTGCCCTTATGATGGGGCAGAACCGGAGAATTGCAGAGTCAGGACAGGCCTTTGTGTCGCCCCTTGTTCGCGGCGCCGGCATTTACAAGAGACTGAAACAGGCTGCCATAGACTATGGCACACAGTGGGGTCTCGACGGATACTATGCGCTTACCGTAACCGTTCATCCTTATACCCAGAAGGTGAATCTCGAATTTGGCGCCCGCGAGTCAGGGATCCATCTTTCCTACAGCCCGGCAGGAACACAGTTTGAAGGTATCAAGGGGAAGGTGACCCAGAGGATTCCTGTTGTTATCTTTTATGGTGCCTTTCATGAAGAATGTATGAGACGCATCTTTGTACCACCCCATCACCGCGCCATGATCACGAGGATATATGAGAATCTGAATATCCCTGTGGAGGTAAGCGATTCAGAGCCGGTAGATCAGGACTATAACAACGAAAGAACGGTCTTCGACTTTAAGGTAAACCAGAATGGCGCCAGGGCCTATGTACATATCAGGGCTCCCGGCAGGGACCTTTCCCGGGAGATGCGGAACCTCCTGCGCCTTTTCCATGATCAGGGCATAGAACTTGTTCTCGCCGAGTTGCCCCTTGGTCATCCCTCGGTGGCCATTGCTACGGCAAACCTTGAGGCCCTTGGTTTCTTTTTCTCAGGGGTTTTGCCTCATGGCTTTGAAGAGAGCGATGCCCTCTGTTTGCAGTATCTCAGAATACCAGAGTTAAGAACAGACAACATTACTATCTACTCGCCTTTTTCGCGCGAACTCCTTGATTATATGCTGCGAGAGGCAAAGGGGCGCGTAACAGTGATTAACGAAGAAAAGGAAGGTGAAGGGGTATAGCAGTGCTTAGAGATAGTGAAAAGGAGGAGGCGGTTATGATGGAAGAGTCTTTTGGGCGCGTGGATCGGATCGAGGTCTTTATCTTGAGAGTACCTCTAAACTTTCCTTTTGAGACAAGCTTTGGGGTGCAGAAGGAGAAAGAGGCGCTCATTGTCCGGGTTGATGCCGGGGGAGTGATCGGCTGGGGTGAGTGTGTAGCCACCTATGCACCGCTTTTCAACTACGAAACGACAAAAACAGCCCTCCACGTGATTAAGGAGTTCCTTGCCCCATCTCTTGCTAAGGCTGATACCCTGGCAGGTGTTTTCTCCGGTTTTCAACTGGTGCGAGGCCATTTAATGGCAAAAGCCGCGCTGGAGAATGCGCTCCTTGATGTGCTGGCCAGACAGAAGGGTATATCCCTCTCCGTCCTCCTGGGTGGAGAAAAAAAGACGAGAATCCCATCAGGTATCAGTATTGGAATAGCCAAAGATATTCCCGCACTTATCAGGACCATTGAAGATGCCCTGACGAAAAGGTATCATCGGGTCAAGCTGAAAATCAAAAAAGGAATGGATATCGCAATACTGGAAGCTGTGCGGGACTGGTTCCCACATATTCCCCTCACAGTTGACGCAAACGCAAATTACACGCCGTCAGATGAAGGGCTAATCGGGACAATGGACGGCTTCAACCTTGCCATGATAGAACAGCCCTATACCTACGATGATTTGTACCAACACTCCCTTCTTCAGAGAAAATTGAGTACATCGATCTGTCTGGATGAATCGATAAAGACCATAGATGATGCCCGAACCGCTATGGCACTCGGTAGCTGCCGTATAATCAACATCAAACAGGGACGGGTAGGAGGGCTTGTCAACAGCCGGGCAATTGCCGAATACGTGACAAAGGCAGGCGGATCCGTCTGGTCCGGTGGTATGTTGGAAACGGGCCTGGGGCGGGCGGTGAATCTTCAGCTTCAGACGCTGCCGGGTTTTGATGCACCAGGCGACACAGCAGAGACCGCACGATTTTACAGAGAGGATATCGTGGAACCATCGGCTGCGCTCGATACAGAGGGATACATTGCCGTTCCCCCGGGAGTTGGTATAGGCGTAACAGTTCTGGAGAAGCGGTTACAGACCTTCGCTATTCATCATGAGGTGCTCTTCGGGATAGGGTAGCGTTGATGTTTTTTCCCCCGAAGGACTCGAATCAGATATGTTCCCCATCCTTTCCGGCATTGGCAGGTTTGGCGATTACAGGATAACGGGAGGAGAAAAATAGCCCTGCCATAAAAACCCATCCTCCGATAAAAAAACAGACCCGGAAGCCTGTCATCAACTGGGATATGCTGGCAGTACTACTCAGGGGACCGCTCCCGGTTTCCGGCAAAAACAGGGAGAAAATCGTTTCGAAAATACAGACGCCAAATGTTATGCTGAGGCGACTAAAAGTGCTGTAAAGTGCAGAGGCAACACCGTGATGTTCCTGAGGGATGTCTCCCATGAGCGACCTGTTATTCGGCGATATAAAGAGTCCGAAGGTTACTCCCAGGGTACTAAGATAGATTACCACAGGAACGAAGCTGTCCCGGCCGAGCAGAAATGAGAAAAAGAAGGCTGCACCGGAGCCTGCCGCCATGGCAATCATACAAAGCGTCCTAGCCGACATTTTGTCAGACAGTCTGCCTGAAACAGGACCCATAGACATGTAGACGAGGGAATAGAAGAGGATCATGAGACCGGCTGCCTGCGGGGTGAGACCCCGTGCGGTCTGGAGGTAGAAAGGCAAGAGGAAGGAGCTTCCTGCCATAAACATGAAGGCCATCATGGCAGACAGGTTGGAGTAAAGGAAGGACTTGATCCGATAGAGCCGGAAATCGATAAGGGGTTCCTTCTGTCTGGCTTCGTGGCGGAGAAAGAGGATAAGAAGAATGGAAGCGCCAATAAAACTACCGATAATAGCGGGCGACATCCACCCGAACTCACTACCTTTGTTCAAGGCAAAGAGGAACCCGCTTATGATGAGAAATGAGAGGATCACCCCTGTTAAATCCAGGCTTCCTCCGGGCTTGGCATGGGAAGGTCTGTTTTCAGGCAACATTTTGATGGCAATCCAGATTGCCGCAATGCCGATGGGAAGATTGATGCGAAATATCCAGGGCCATGAGACAAATCCCGTTATAATACCGCCCAGAGGTGCGCCAAGGGTAATGCCGAGGGCAGCGGAAGAGGCCATGAGGCCAAAGGCCCAACCGCGCAGGTGCTCGGGAATAAAGGCAGGGATAAGGGCATAGACGCATATGGTCAGCATGGCCCCTCCGATGCCCTGGAGACCTCTTGAGATGAAGAGCATCTCTATATTGAGGGAATAGCCGCAGAGGAGTGAGGCGATGGTAAAGATCGCATAGCCTATGAGGAATATACGCTTAAGACCCATGCGGTCGGCCAGCTTGCCAAAGAGAGGCAATGTGGCCGTCAAAAAGAGGAGGTAGTACAGGGAAACACCAGAGACCGTGCCGGTTCCCACGTGGTAATCATTGGATATTGTGGGCAGGGCAATATTCACGATATAAGAGTCGAGCATAGTAATAAATGCGGCGAGGCAGGCACTGAACACTATCCATCTGTATTTTTTCTTCTGATCATCCATATTCCACCATGATAAACATCGTTTTGCGTTACTCCCACGGCACAAGCAAAACATAAATACCATATATGCCACATGTCTTGTCAAAGGAAAGAAATGTGCGGTATATTGTTTTAATTCTTAAGGCTTTAGGGGAGGGTAAAGGTTATTAGAGCCCGATCCCGCCAATTGTTGCCCCGCAGAAAGTGCAGGCGCCATCCTTAATGTTATAATCGGTAATCGAATATCCGTAGCGCCTTATGACAGGTTTATTGCAATTATAACAATAGGTATTTTCACCATCTGAACCGGGGATATTCCCTTCGTAGACGTACCGTAACCCTTCTTCCATGCCAATTTGACGTGCCCTGTGAAGGGCTTTAGGTGATGTTCTGTTCACATCGAGGAGTTTATAGGTGGGATAAAAGGCGCTTACGTGCCAGGGGGTTTCTGCGCCGAGTTCATCCTTTATGAATTTGGCTATACCCTGCAATTCTTTCTCACTGTCGTTATGGCCGGGGATGATGAGTGTCGTAAGCTCAATCCATATACCAAGTTTCTTGTAAAGCCTTATCGTGTCGAGGACACGCGAGAGGTCGGCGCCACAAACCTTTCTGTAAAAGTCTTCACTGAAACCCTTCAGGTCGATATTAGCTGCATCGAGGAACGGTTTTATTGCAGTGAGCGGCTCATCTTGAATATAGCCATTTGTTACAAAATTGTTGGCAATCCCTTTTTCTTTGGCGAGTTTAGCAATATCAAAGGCATATTCATAAAATATTGTTGGTTCGGTGTAGGTATAGGATATGCTTTTGCATCCTGACCTCTGCGCCAGCTCCACCACCTCTTGTGGGGACATTTTTTGTCCGACGATCTGTGTATTGTCCATTGGCATCTGGGAGATTTCATAGTTCTGGCAATGGAGGCACCTAAAATTGCATCCCGCTGTGGCAATGGAAAAGGCCTTAGAACCGGGGTAAAAATGGAAGAAAGGCTTTTTTTCAATGGGGTCTACATGATAGGAACAGGGCATCCCATAAACCAGAGAATAGAGGATGCCACTCCTGTTTTCTCTGACACTGCATATACCACGCTTACTTTCGGCGATTAGGCAGTTATGCCGGCAGAGATGACAATGTACCTTATTGTCGTCAAGTTTTTCATAGAATGAAGCTTCCCTGATCATAAAATATGTCCTGTTTGTTCAACCAATTAAACTATTTTTAACCAGCATCATGGATCGGTTTTATTTTTCTCCGAAAATAGCCTTTACCACTTCATCCATATTTTTCACAGGCACGAACTTGATTTTTTTCTTCACATATCCGGGTATTTCAACGAGTTCTCCCATATTTTCATCGGGTAGAATGATTGTCTCTATTCGTGCCCGGAGGGCGGCGAGCGTTTTCTCTTTCAGGCCGCCTATGGGTAAAACCCTTCCGGTGAGGGTAATCTCTCCTGTCATGGCAATCTTTCTGTTCACATGCCTTTTTGTAATGGCGCTTATCATGGCAACGGCCATGGTGATACCTGCCGATGGACCATCTTTAGGAATTGCCCCCTGAGGGGTGTGCACGTGCATCTCAAGCGTATCGAAGATATCTCCGTTGATGCCGAGCGCTTCAGCTTTGGATTTGATGTAGGTCAGGGCTGCCTGTACGGATTCCTTCATTACGTCACCCATGTTGCCGGTGAGGGTCAGGTCTTTTTTCCCTTTTCTGCATGATGCCTCGATGTAGAGGACATCACCGCCGAATTCTGTCCATGCAAGGCCACTCACTACACCGATAGAATCGAGTTCTGAATCGCTTTCAGGAAGATATTTTGAGGGTCCTAAGAATGTATGGAGGTTTTTAGTTGTCACCACAATTTTTCGTTTATCACCTTCTGCAATTTTTCGTGCTGCTTTTCTTCCGATGGCGGCAATCTTCCTTTCAAGACTTCGCAAGCCGGCTTCACGCGTATAGTCCAGTATGATTTTTGCAATGCCGTGGTCTGCAAATGCGAGGTTCTTTTCCTTCAGTCCATTCTCATTGAGCTGTTTCGGAATAAGGTATTTTTTAGCGATAACAAGCTTTTCCTTCTCCGTATACCCCGCTATATCTATGACCTCCATCCTGTCTTTCAGGGCAGAGGGTATGGTATCAATCCTGTTTGCCGTTGTGATGAACATGACCTTCGAGAGGTCAAAGGGTAGGTTAAGGTAGTGGTCGCTGAATGAATTGTTCTGCTCAGGGTCGAGTACTTCAAGCAGGGCGCTTGCAGGGTCTCCCCTGAAGTCGTTACCAAGCTTGTCAATCTCGTCCATCATGAACACAGGATTGTTTGCGCCGGCCTGTTTGATGCTCTGGATTATTCTTCCCGGCATGGAGCCCACGTATGTCCTCCTGTGGCCCCTTATCTCAGCCTCATCTCTAACGCCACCCAGAGAGATTCTCGTGAATTTTCGCCCTACCGCCCTGGCAATCGATTTTCCGAGAGATGTCTTTCCCACACCGGGAGGTCCCACAAAACAGAGAATGGGTCCTTTTATTTCTCCTTTCAGCTTCAAGACGCTTAAGAACTCAAGGATCCTCTCCTTTACCTTTTCAAGGTCATAATGATCTTCGTCGAGCACTTTCTTCGCCGGTTTTATATCAATGTTGTCTTTTGTTGATATGCTCCATGGAAGCTCTACAAGCCATTCGACATACGTCCTTATCATGGAGGATTCCATGGCGTCAGGGTGCATCATGTCGAGCCGGTCGAGCTGTTTCTTTGCCTCTTTTTCAACGTCTTTGGGCATCTTCGCCTTTTTTATCCGTTTCTGCAGGTCTTCTATCTCTTCAGTCCTCTCGTCGCTTTCTCCGAGCTCGTTTTTGATTGCCTTCATCTGCTCTCTCAGGAAATAATCCCTCTGGCTCTTTGTCATCTCGTCTTTTGCCTGTGAGAGTATCTTGGCCTGCATATTCAGGAGTTCTATCTCTTTCCCGAGGATTTCCGAGAGCTTTCTCAGGCGTAAAATCGGGTCTATTATTTCGAGGATTTCCTGGGCCTTATCGACTGCAATCCCGAGGTTGGCGGCTGCAATGTCGGCAAGTTTTCCCGGCTCATCAATGGTGTCGAGAACCATGAGTATATCAGGGGGTACCATTCTGCCCATTGAAACAACCTTCTCCATCTCTTCCTTCACATAACGCATAAGTGCTTCGATTTCGAGGGTAATCTCGGTGATGATAGGCTCCTCAATGGGTTCTATCCTGACTAAAAAAGTAGGGGTTTCCTGGACATATTCCTTGACAGTGGCCTTTTTTAATCCCTGAATAAGAACCTTTACCCTCCCGTCGGGGAGTCTCAGCATCCTCATGATCTGTGAGACCACACCCACGGAGTATATCCTTTCCGGCAGTGGGTCTTCGTCGGTCAAATCCTTTTGCGCGGCTACAAGGATCAACCTGTCCTTGGATAAAGATTTTTCCACGGCGTTGATAGACATGTCTCTCCCCACAAACAGTGGGAGAATAACTGAAGGATACATGACCATATCTCTCACAGGGAGAAGTGGTATGATCGTAGGTATATCAAATGTTTCGCTTTCCATCATAATGTTTATGGTGCCTCCATATGGTTTAGTTACGATTTGAAAAAGACATGAAAAGCCCTGTATGTTTCGTATACATCGAGCTTGCTTGATACTTCGAAGGGGGAATGCATGGTGAGGATCGGGGTGCCACAGTCGATAATATCCATGCCGTAAACGGCAAGATGCTTCGCTACTGTTCCACCTCCACCCTGATCGATTTTCCCGAGCTCGCCGGTCTGCCAGAGTATGTCCTCTCTGTCAAAGAGCCTTCGTATTTCACCGACATACTCTGCATGGGCATCGCTTGCGCCACCCTTACCGCCGTGACCGGTAAACTTTGTCACGCAAATGCCGCGGCCGAGATAGCAGGCGTTCTGTTTTTCGTGTACATCCTGGTACATGGGATTTACGGGGCCGTTCACATCAGCCGAAACAGCCCTTGATTTAAAGAGCATCTTTCTCACCGTTACCTCATCTGCTTTCAGATCCATACCTTCAAGGATGTTGTATAAAAATATTTGAAGGGCATTGGACTGCATGCCTGTATCGCCTTCTGAGCCTATCTCTTCTTTATCTGTAAAGATTGCAAGACATGAACGGCCCGGGTCACAGGTGTCGCAGAACGCTTCGAGGAGTGTATATGCACAGGCTCTGTCATCCTGGCCGTAAGCGCCAATCATGCTCCGGTCGATGCCGACGTCCCTTGCCTTAAAGGCAGGCACGACCTCCAGTTCGGCGCTGATGAAATCATCTTCCATGATGCCGTACCGGTCATGCAAAAGCTTGAGTATGCCTTTCTTTACTCCCTCTTTCTCAACGCCCACAAGGGGGATGCTGCCGAAGAGAACCGCAAGCTTTTCCCCTTCTATTGCCTCTGATAGTTTTTTTTCATCCTGGGCTTTTCGTGAAAGGTGCGGCAGCAGGTCATCGATAACGAATACAGGGTCGCTGTCTTCTTCTCCTATGGAGAGCTCAATTTTTGTTCCGTCTGCTTTTATAACAACCCCGTGGAGGGCTAAGGGTATTGCAACCCACTGATATTTCTTGATTCCTCCGTAATAATGGGTACGAAGGAGGGCAAGGTCAACGTCTTCAAAGAGCGGATTCTGTTTCAGGTCAAGCCTCGGTGCATCTATATGGGCTGCGATGATATTCAATCCTTCAGTGAGTGGGGATTTCCCTCTCATAAAGGCAAAAACAGTCTTACCTTTATTGATCATGTATGTATTCTCATGTCTGAAATCATCGTTGAACCCTTTTTTGATGAGGGTGTTTTCTATCAGTCTTGCCGCTTCTCTCTCTGTCTTGGCCAGATCGAGAAACCCCTTATACCCTTCGCAAAACTCGAATATCTCTTTTATGTTTTCCTTTGATCTTTGCTTCCAGCCCGATTGTTTTGTCATGGTTTTTAGATTTCTAAGTTAACATTAACAGAATTTATATGGTGAGTCAAGACAGCATCCGTTCTTGTATAGTTCTCTATTACAGGAGCTTGCGTCACCCCCTCCACAGGCAAAGCCACGACCCGCAAGCGGGTGCCCCGGCCTCCCCCTCTCGCTCGCGCTACTCGCTGGGTAGATTCCCGCGGGCGAGCCCGTGGGAATCTATAAATCCCATAATATGTTGACAAACACTGAAAATAGTTGATAATACATAGATATGTCAGTAATGTCATCATGGACACCTGATACAATTAAGGAACTGAGAAAAACCTGTGGATTGTCAAAGAGAAAATTGGGCTCATTAGTTGGTGCCAGCGGCAACTATATTGCCTGTGTTGAAAAGGGCATAAAAGAACCATGTAAAACGTTAAGGATTGCCCTTGATCATCTTGAAGGACAACTGAGGAAAGATCACTGATAAAGGGTATAACCGAAAAGAAGTACGAATGCCTTTTCTGAGATAGACCATTATCGGCAAAAGTTCTTATATAGCTCAACAATCCGGTTTCTGTCTGCACTTTATTCATGTTGCAATTATCACTCTATTTTTTCCCTGCTCTTTTGCTGCATACATAGCGGTATCAGCTTTAGAGAGGAGCTCGCCAGCCCCGGCTGTCCCGTTGACCTCTACAAGGCCGATACTCAGGCTTAAAGGGAATACCCGGTGGTCCAGTTCTAAACGATACGCTTCAACGGAAGCACGCAAACGTTCTGCCGCCAGGAGAGCTTCCTTGCCGTCTATCCCTTCGAGGAACACGGCGAATTCATCGCCGCCTAAACGGAAGACGATATCCTCGGTCCTCAACGCTTCCTTGAGGATGCCGGTAAGGGTGATGAGAACTTCATCGCCGGTACTGTGTCCTAACGTATCGTTTACGTCCTTGAAGTTGTCGAGGTCCATATAGAGGAGGGAACTGATATTACCCCTCTTTGCCCTGGCAATAGAACGGTTTAAGGTCTCTTCCAGAGAACGCCTGTTTAGAAGCTCTGTAAGCACATCATGCATAGCGAAATATGCAAGGCTTTCCTGATATTTTTGAAGCTCCGTGCGGTCTTCAAAGGTGACAAGGTACTCCCCTGATTCAAGCTTCACGGTAATAATATTGGCAGACTTTTTTGTCCCGTCCTTGCAGGTGGCAGTAAAAAGTCGAGGGGTTTTCTCTCCGGGTGTTATTTCCTTCATATCGTCTATCCATGTAGAGATTACGCTTTTTCTGTATTCTGCATCAGGATATGCCTTCTTAAACCACGTTTTTCCATCAGGAATTTCATCCGGCTCATAACCGAATATCTCTGTAAATTTTGGATTGACATATGAAATTAAACCATTCTCACTAACCAGCATAATGCCGAATGGCGCACTCTCTAACAGCATTTGAAGCCGCTTATGTTCATAGATGATTTTTTCTTCAAACTGCTTGCGCTCGGTGATGTCATCAAACACTGCCACAAAGTATCCCTTCTGCGTGCTGTAAACCGATACGGATAGCTGCTTTGCCAATGGCTTGAAGTTAATCTCAAACGTTTCGGTCTTGCCGGTCAAGGCGACCCGACCATAGATATCAAATAATTCCGGGTTCAACTCTTTGATACCTGGTATCAACTCAGAGACTTTTTTCCCCACCACATCTTTCGGTCCTGTCAGCCGCTCAAAGGCTTCGTTGACATCGAGATAGACAAAATCCACAGGGCGGCCCTGTTCGTCATACAGCATCTTGCAATATGCGAACCCATCCAGCATGTTTTCAAAAAGTGAACGATAACGCTCCTCGCTTTGCCGGATGTTTTCTATTAATTTTACTGTCCTGTAGTGGATGATGAGAGGTATAGCAATTAGAAGAAAAATAAACCCTGCCGTCAGAACACCTGTCAGACGGTATACATTGATTCTATCTCTGGGTGTCATCAGGACGATGGACCATCCTCCAAGGTTGATGTGTTTTCGTGACGCAATAAAACCCTTTCCGTCAAGGGTTGCATCCATTCCATCGGTTATCTCCAGATCCATGACGGCGTCAAAGCGCCTTTCGCCGAACTGTTTTGAAGCAAGGAGCTTTTTTTCAACCTCCCTGTTTACAGGCCACAGGCTCTTGAAGGTCATATCGGGCTTGCTGGAAAGAAAGATGATCCCATTTGCGTCAATGAGAAAACAGTGAGGGAATTTTCTCATATGGGCTTCAATGCCATGGAGTTCTTTTTTAACCGTAACAACGCCAAGGATATTCTTCTGGTCATCCATAACCGGTGCGCTTGAATAAAAACCATTTTTTCGGGATGTAGTTCCCGCAGCAAGATAACTGAAGGTATTGCCCAGGACAGCCTCCTTGAAGTAGGGCCGGAAGGCATAGGAATGACCGACGAAGCTGTCCGGGTCGTTGCGGTTCGATGATGCGACGGTCGTCCCCGCGCTGTCCATGAGATAACTCACTGTGGCATCCACCGCCGTATTATATCTTACCAGCACCGAGTAGGCATGTTCAATATCGCCTGTGCGTTTTGTCATCAATGCGGGGGCGATCCATGGGGAACCGGCGAGGGCTTTCACAGCTCCCTCCATGTTACTGAATTCGGCGTTCAGAAGTATAGATAGAGTATTTGTAGAGGCCTCGTTCCCATCAATAATTTCCTTTTTTGCTATGTTCCCAAGATAATGTGATACATACCAGCCTGCGGCTACGCTCATGACGAGGAGACACACAAACCATATTAACCAGCTATGCTTTGCAGGAATTGCCTTTTTCATCGAAAAACTGACTTATTGATATTATTATAAAATAATGGTGGAGGCGGCGGGAATCGAACCCGCGTCCAGAAAAGAAGACTTCAAAAAGCCTACATGCTTAGTCAGTGGTTTGGGTCTCGAACGGTGAAACACCCGCTGACAGGTTTTTCATCATTCCAGCCTATTAATTTCATCCCGCCCTATAGGCTTCAGGCTGAACTATCCTGCTTGCATTACACCATACCGGACTTAAAGCAGGCGGAAAGTCCGGATGATGTAGCCGCGACTAAGCGGCTAGTGCGTACTCGTTAGAGTCTGCAGTTATGTTAGTTCCGCTTAATTTCGGGTAAGCAGTAACCCGGCATGCCTCTTTGACCCTTGCATCCCTGTCGAAGCCAGTCGCCCCCTTGTTGTTAGCGTTCAGTTTCACCTGAACCTCATTTCCCGTTCAGTAAGCCGCTTTTCGTCCTTCCGCTTTATACTTTCCCTCTTATCGTAGAGGGTTTTGCCTTTTGCCAGGGCGATTTGCATCTTTGCCCTGTTCCTTTTATCGAAATACATGGTAAGTGCTACTATCGTGTAGCCCCTCTCCTTAACCTTTCCGAAGAGCCTGTTGATCTCCCTCTTGTGCATCAGCAATTTTCGATCCCTTTTCGGCTCATGGTTGTAAATATTACCACATGAATAGGGACTTATATGGGCATTGACGAGGAAAAGCTCTCCGTCCTTGATTTTTGCATAACTATCCTTCAGGTTGGCCTTTCCTTCACGGAGCGATTTTACCTCTGTTCCTGTAAGCATAAGTCCCGCCTCAAAGGTTTCTTCAATATGATACTCGTGATATGCCTTCCGGTTTGTGCAAATCGGTTTCATGTATTAAGTATAGCACATATTTGGCTGTTTTTAAAGGACCTCTAAAAATCAGGGGTACTGAGGAACGATTTTCAGGCCGAGGGCTTCATCAATCCCCAGGGCCACATTCATGTTCTGAATGGCCTGGCCTGATGCGCCTTTAATGAGGTTGTCGATGGTGGAAACAATGACGATTCTGCCGTCTTCGAAGGTTTTAAGACCTATATCGCAAAAGTTTGAGAATCGGGTAAACCTCGTGTCCGGATATGCCCCCTCGTCCATGACCCTGACAAAGGGCTCCTTTTTGTAAGTTGTCCTGTATAATTCCAGAATGTTCCCGGTTGTTTGCGGGCTTTTTAATCTGCTGTATGTTGTTGAAAGGATACCCCTGTTCATAGGCAAAAGATGTGGCGTAAACATGATCTGCAGGTCCTGAAACTTCTTTACCTCTTTCTGTATTTCCGGCTCATGGCGGTGTATACCTACGTTGTAAGCCCTGAAACCCTCAGATACCTCGCAAAAGAGACTCCCAATCTTTGTCTCCCTGCCTGCGCCGCTTACCCCTGATTTTGAGTCAATAAAGATGTCCCCGGTCAGAAGACCTTCTTTTAAAAGGGGATAGAGCGCCAGTATGGCAGAAGTAGGGTAGCAGCCAGGATTGCCGATCATTTTAGCGCCTTTTATTTTATCCCTGTAAAGTTCCGGGAGACCGAAAACAGCCTGCCGGGCAAGTTCCGGTGCGGTATGTGTCACATAGGTTTTTTCATAGATGTTGAGGTCTTCGAACCTGAAATCGGCGCTCAGATCGATGATGACTGCTTTATCGTTATAGAGGGTTTTTGCTGTTTCCATGGAGGTCCCATGGGGGAGGCACAGGAAGTACACATCGCATTTACCCCGATGGTCTTCATCGGTTGGGACAAGCGTTTCCTCGAAAAGGCCTTTCAGGAGCGGAAATATATCCGATACCTTCCTGCCTTTGTATGTATTGGATGTTATGAGTGTTATTTTTACCAGGGGATGGGTAAGGAGCAGGGAGATAAGGGTAATCCCTGTATATCCGGTTGCCCCTATAATACCAACATTCCACATGGGAGAGATTATCTCTTTGAGAACTGGAAGCTTGCCCTCGCGGCCTTTTTGCCGTATTTCTTTCTCTCTTTTGCCCGTGGGTCTCTTGTAATGAGCCCCTGCTTTTTGAGAGTTATTCTCAAGCCTGCATTAAACTCCAGCAGTGCTTTTGCGATGCCGTGAGCCAATGCCCATGCCTGGGCAGGAATGCCACCGCCATAGATATTTGCAACAACATCAAATTTTCCTGAATTACCGGTGAGCACAAGTGGCTTATTCACCATAATCTTTAAGTTTTCAACAGGAAAATAGTCATTGAGAATTCTTCCATTTATAACGAAATTTCCTTCACCCTGTTTTATCCACACTCTTGCTACTGCAGTTTTTCTCTTGCCGGTAGCATAGTACCTCTTTTCAGGCACCGGTTACCTCCTTTATCTCTAATTCCTTTGGCATTTGGGCTTTATGGGGATGTTCAGCCCCCTTATACACTTTCAGTTTGCTTAACATCTGTCTTCCAAGACTATTCTTCGGAAGCATGCCTTTTACTGCGATGAGGATAATATCTTCCGGTTTTTTTTGAAGCATAGTCTTTGCATTTACAACCTTCAACCCTCCCGGGTAACCGCTGTGTCTTTTGTACGTTTTTTGAGACAGCTTGTTGCCGGTAAGCTTCACTTTTTCAGCATTTACAACAATAATAAAATCACCTGTGTCAGCATGTGGTGTATATGTAGGTTTGGTTTTTCCTCTTAATATGGCAGCAACTTTTGCTGCCAGTCTGCCGAGAACGGCCCCCTCTGCATTTACCAGATACCAATTCTTAATTAATTCGCCTTCTTTTGGAAAATATGTTTTCATTCGAACGTCACCCTGTTAAAAATTTGCTTAAATTAATACATTTTACGCGTTCAAGTCAAGCAAAACTTTGGTATCTGTTTAAATAGGTTGATAACAAAGGGGTTTTGTGGTAATAAAGATGCGTGACGAAAAATCCTAATACCAATCCATTAAACAGGAATCTTTTCATATGGTTATTTATCGTCCTTTTTGGTCTTTTTATATTTAATGTTTACTATAAGCCGAAAAAGGTCTATGACACCATCATATTTAGTGACTTTGTCGAGGCTGTGCAATCCAACAATATAATCTCCGTAACCATTCAGGGTAAAAATATCCTGGGGACATACAAAAACGGTAAGGAGTTTAAGAGCTATGCCGCTGACGACCCTGAGCTGATGAAGATGCTGAGGGAACACAGTGTGAAAATCAACGCCAAACCTGACGATGATTCGGGCATGTGGCAGAATATATTTATTTCATGGTTCCCCATGCTCCTCCTCATAGGTGTCTGGATCTTTTTCATGAGACAGATGCAGGGCGGCGGGGGCAAGGCCATGGCCTTTGGAAAAAGCAGGGCCAGGTTATCCACAAGCAAGGAGAATAAGGTTACTTTTCAGGATGTGGCCGGTGTTGAAGAGGCCAAGGAAGAACTCGAGGAGATCATCGAATTCCTCATAGATCCAAAGAAATTTACAAAACTTGGCGGGAGAATACCGAAAGGCGTACTTCTTGTCGGTCCGCCGGGTACAGGAAAAACTTTGCTTGCGCGGGCAATTGCCGGGGAGGCCAACGTGCCTTTCTTCAATATAAGCGGTTCTGATTTTGTGGAAATGTTTGTCGGTGTCGGTGCGTCCCGTGTGAGGGACCTCTTCAATCAGGGCAAGAAGAACGCACCATGCATCATATTCATTGATGAGATAGATGCCGTTGGAAGACACAGGGGCGCAGGTCTCGGTGGCGGGCATGACGAGAGAGAGCAGACATTAAATCAGCTTCTCGTTGAACTGGATGGTTTTGAGTCTAACGAAGGGGTTATCGTTGTGTCGGCAACGAACAGGCCCGATGTCCTGGATCCGGCATTGTTAAGACCCGGACGGTTTGACAGGCAAATTGTCGTTTCTACTCCTGACGTGAAGGGGAGAGAGGCTATTTTAGGTATCCATACACGTAAAATTGTCCTTGCAAAAGACATTGATCTTTCAATCATAGCAAGGGGAACGCCCGGTTTTTCAGGGGCAGATCTTGCAAACCTTGCCAATGAGGCTGCCCTTGTAGCAGCAAGGCGCGAGAAAAAAGAGATTGAAATGGATGATTTCGAACATGCCAAGGACAAGGTCCTCATGGGCGCTGAACGAAGAAGTATGATAATACCGTTACAGGAGAGGAAAAACGCTGCATATCATGAGGCCGGACATGCCCTTGTCGCGAAAATGATACCCGATGCAGACCCGATCCATAAGGTTACCATAATACCGAGGGGGAGGGCTCTCGGCATTACACAGCAGCTTCCTATCGATGAAAGGCATACCTACTCAAGGGAATACCTCCTTGATAATGTCACTATCCTGCTTGGCGGGAGGGTAGCAGAGGAACTTGTTCTCAATCATATGACCACAGGGGCGGGTAACGACATCGAAAGGGCAACAGTGATTGTGCGAAAAATGGTATGTGAATGGGGTATGAGTGAAAAGCTCGGACCCCTCAATTACGGGAAAAATGAGGAACATATCTTTCTTGGAAGGGAGATCGGGAGACACAGGGATTTCGGTGAAAGCACCGCCCAGGAAATAGATGAAGAATTGAGAAAGCTGGTAACGAATTGTTACGATAGGGCAAAGAGGCTCCTTGTTGAAAAAATAAATGCATTGCATACTATAGCAAATGCCCTTCTGGACAAAGAGACGCTCGATGGTCAGGAGATAGATACCATAATTAAGGACAGTATGAATGGAGAGGGTGATAGCGTGGAAAGATAGACCGCTTATCATGGGGGTCTTGAATATTACACCTGATTCCTTTTTTGACGGGGGGAAGCACAATACAACTGAAGAAGCAATAAGACATGCCCTTTTAATGATCGATGAAGGGGCTGATATTATTGATGTTGGCGGCGAGTCCACACGGCCTTTTTCTGAGCCTGTTCCAATTGAAGAAGAATTGAAAAGGGTAATCCCGGTTGTCGAGGGCATAAGAGCCCGGTCTGATAGCATTATTTCCATAGATACATACAAGGCAAAAGTTGCCAGAGAAGCCTGCAATGCAGGGGCTGATATAGTGAATGACATCAGCGGACTTTCATTCGACAGAGACATGGCGGATACTGTGTGTGAGTTCGGTGTGCAGACCATTGTTATGCATATAAAAGGGACACCGGGGAATATGCAGAAAGATCCCCATTACGAAGATGTAATTTCTGAAATAAAGGCATTTTTCAGAGAGCGGATCGAATTTGCACAAAAACATGGAATAGCCAATGAACGTATTATCCTTGATCCAGGTATCGGTTTTGGAAAGAGGGTTCAGGACAACCTTGCAATTATAAAAAACCTTAAGGCATTCAAGGAGCTGGAAATGCCTCTCCTCATCGGCACTTCAATGAAATCTTTTATCGGGCACGTCACCGATTCGCCGCTGGAGGAGAGAATGGAAGGCACGCTGGCGAGTGTCGCCGTATCGATATGGAACGGTGCAGACATAGTAAGGGTACATGACGTTAAAAGTGCACGGAAGGTAGTGCAGCTTGTATGTGCAATAATGAAAGCTGAAGGTTAAAGCTATGATCCAATCACTGAGATGGCAGGACATTTTAGATATATTGCTCGTTGCGTTCATCATATACCGGACATTTGTCTTTATAAAAGGGACGAGGGCGGTACAGATTATTATCGGGTTCATCATCGTGTTCTTTTTCTTTTATTTTTCAAAAAAATTCGAGCTTTTTACCGTTGGATGGATACTGAATAATTTTGTAGGCTCTATCGTACTTATCATAGTGGTTATCTTTCAGAGCGACATCAGGAGAATCCTCCTTGCTATCGGAAGAAGCCCATTCTTTAAAAAGATCAGTTATGTTAAGGAAACGTTGTTTTATGATGAACTGTCAAATGCATGTGTTGCGATGGGGCAGAAGAAGACAGGTGCATTGATAGTTGTTGAGCGTGAGATTGGCCTCGAAGAATTTATGGAGATAGGTATTATGCTTGACGCAGAGGTGAATGCAGAATTAATAATAAGTATTTTCCAGCAGAAATCACCGTTGCACGATGGCGCAATGATAATAAGGGAGGGGAGGATACGGGCGTCAGGCTGTATTCTTCCCCTGGCGTTAAAAGGTGATATTGATAAGCGTTTTGGAACAAGGCACAGAGCGGCCATAGGTATTACTGAAGTGACAGATGCTCTTGCGGTTGTTGTTTCAGAAGAGAGCGGGAAGTTGTCGTATGCCTTCAGGGGAGATATTTTTACGAACATGAGCGGTGAAGAGTTGAAGAGGGCGTTGAAGGAACATCTGGGATGAATGAAATGGGGAAGGGTTAATATTGGTTTGATTAGTTGAATTGGTTTGATTGGTTGTTTGTATATTGTTATTTGATTATTGGAATTTGCAGTAGGAAAGGGTTCGAGGGGAAGAAGGGAACGTGTTAGACTTACTTAAAGAATACATATTCAAGGATTTCAAACTAAAGGTGCTATCCCTCGTTCTTGCCGCCATGCTCTGGTTTGCAGTGTCATATATGGGTGAGTCAAAGATGGGTTTTTCTGTAAAAATTGGTGTTGATAAGCTTGGCAAAGAGTTTATCATTAAAAAGATTGAAAATGAAGAGGTGCTTATTACGGTAGATGGCCCTGTGTCAATACTCAAAGGCATTCGTGCACGTGATATAAGATTAACGTTAAACCTGAGTGATGTGAAAGAGGGTCGCCATGTGTTCACATTGCAGGAAACCGATGTTAAGACACCGAAGGGTGTTAAGGTTGGAGCATTGAAACCGGACTTTGTTGCGATAGAATTGGACAGGATTATGGAAAAGAGATTGCAAACCATTATAACATTGGACAAAAAATGGACAGGTATTTATAAAATAAAATCGTGGTCACCGCAATATGCCCTTGTGGAGGGATCAAAAGAATCGCTGGAAAAAATACATTCTATAGAAACAATTCCAGTGGACGGGAATTTCGTGGCCGATGAAGAAATCATTGAGATTCCTCTGGATATTAAGGATATGTTGGTAAGGAAGGTAAAACCGGAAACTGTTAAGGTTGTGTTAAGGAGGCAGTGATGAAAAAGCTCATGGTGAATATAGATCATGTTGCAACGTTGAGAGAGGCGAGAGGCATATATTATCCCGATCCTGTATATGCCGCAGGAATTGCCGAGATGGCAGGGGCATCAGGGATTATCATCCATTTGCGAGAGGACAGGCGTCATATAAAGGACAGGGATGTGAAAATTCTGAGAGGGGTAGTTAAGACAAAACTCAATCTTGAAATGGCTGCAACAGACGAGATGGTCGGTATCGCGAGGGAGATTAAACCGGATATGATTACCCTCGTACCGGAAAAGAGGGAGGAACTGACAACAGAAGGCGGGCTTGATGTGGCCGGTCTTTCCGGAAAGATAAAGAAAGTTATAGAAAAGGTCAGAGAAAAGGGCATCAAGGTAAGCCTCTTTATTGACCCCGAAGAGGAACAGATTATTGCATCCCACAAAATCAAGGCGGATATGATTGAAATTCATACAGGCGCTTACAGTGATGCTAAAAACGAGATGATATGCGATAAAGAGTTAAAAAAGGTTGTAAACGCTGCAAAAAGAGGGAAGGAACTGGGGCTCGGAGTAAACGCCGGCCATGGATTGCACTACCATAATTTAAGCGAAATCGTTGCAATACCCGAAATTGACGAGTTAAGCATAGGTCACAGTATCATCGCGCGTGCCATTTTCACAGGACTCGACAGGGCAGTGAGGGATATGCTGGCATTGATGCACTGATGTGAATTTGCCTTTTCAAGTTAATCACTTGATGATAAAATATGTCGTTTAACAACCGACAGTATGTGTGGTATTTTGTCGGAATGTAATCGATGAATTGGTGGAGAGTGATGGTTGGTATTGACATAGTTGATGTATCACGGATAACAGATGTAGTGGAAAAATACGGGGACAGGTTTCTGGATAAGGTGTTCACCGGGGAAGAAATTGCATATGCAACACAAAGAAAGAGGGCAGACGAATCCTTTGCAGGGCGGTTCGCTGCAAAGGAGGCATTCATGAAGGCCATTGGCAGGAGGCTGGCGTGGAAAGATATTAATGTGCTGCAGAGCAGAGGAAGGCCCTATATAGAGTTTCACGGGACACGGTATGACGGGATAAGCATATCACACGAACGGGAATATGCTGTGTCGGTGGTGGTGATTTAAATGACAAAAAACGTGCCGGAGAGCCGGCGAAACGGCGAAACGGCGAAAATGTCAGGGCAAACAAATATGATAAACACAAAGCAGATAAGAATTTCTCCGGTTCGCCGATACTCCGATACGCCGATTCAACAAAACAAAGGGAAAAGAGGGGAGTAGTTATGAAGGTGCTGTCACCTGAACGGATGGCGAAGTATGATAAATATGCAATTGAGACATGGGGGATCCCATCGGCTGTACTTATGGAGAATGCAGGCCGGAATACATACAGGCTCATCAAAGAGCGTTATCTTGCCGGAAAAAAACGCATCGTAATCGTCTGCGGAAGGGGAAACAACGGCGGCGATGGGTTTGTAGTCGGCAGATATGCCATGAGGGATGGTTACCGCGTCAGGGTTTTTCTTCTCTGCAAGAAAGGTGATTTGAAAGGAGACGCTGCTCTGAATATGAACCTTTATGAATCCCTTCAGGGGGAGATTGTTGAGGTTGAAAACGATTTTAATGCCATAAAAATGGGTGTTAAACATGCCGATATCATAGTGGATGCCATCTTCGGGACAGGCCTTTCAAAGGCTGTAGAGGGGAAGGAAAAGACTGTCATCGAGGAAATTAATCGGTCAGGCAAGCCCGTTATGGCCATCGATATTCCGTCAGGAATCGACGGAAAGACAGGGGCTCCCCTGGAGTGCGCCATCAAGGCAACCCATACGTTTACCTATGCCTATCCGAAGCTCGGCCAGATTTTTTATCCGGGCGGGGATCATACGGGAAGATTGACGGTTATTGATATTTCTATACCAGTCCTCGTAGAGGACGTACTCGGCGTTGATGCGCAACTTGTTGATGGTGATATGCTGAGAAGATGTATAAAAGAAAGGCTTCCCTGGTCACACAAAGGTATCTATGGCCATGCTGCTGTCATCGCAGGATCGCCCGGCAAGACAGGCGCAGCCTATATGGCTTCACTGGCTGCCCTGAAGGTTGGTGCGGGGCTGGTAACACTTCTCATACCTGCGAGCCTCAATGACATAATGGAGGCGAAACTTACAGAGGTCATGACATATCCTGTTGAGGATAAGGGAACAGGTTTTTTCACAATGGCTTCATATAAAAAGGTAAGGGAGTTTGTGGAAGACAAAGATGTGATCATTATGGGGCCCGGTCTTTCACAGAACCCGGAAACAATGGAACTGGTAAGAAAGCTCTATACTGAAATTGATAAGCTTTTTGTGATTGATGCCGATGGAATAAATGCATTCCAGGGTCACATGGATGTTCTCAAGGGTACAAAAAGAAATACTGTGCTGACTCCACACCCCGGAGAACTCGGCCGCCTTATTGGCCTTTCTCCGAAAGCGATAAACGAAGACAGGATGACCGTGGGCAGGAGGTTTGTTGAAGATACCAGCGTATATCTTGTATTGAAAGGGGCCAGGTCAATTCTTTTCAGCCCTGACGGAGAGATATATATAAACCCTACCGGCAATCCGGCCCTGGCAAAAGGTGGAAGCGGAGACATTCTGACCGGTTTTATAGGGGGATTTCTTTCCCAGGGATACACCCCCACAGAGGCATCCCTGCTGGGCATGTACCTTCACGGGTATCTTGCGGATAGCTGGGTTGAAACAAATACGGATATAGATCTCCTTGCCGGTGATTTGCTTTCCGGATTGGGTGACGCAATAAGGGCGATAAAGGATGGAAAGGAAAGAATTTATATCGAAAAATCCCTCTGAAACATGGGATATAGGCGAATACACTGGCAAAAATGCAAAACAGGGCGACCTTTATGCGCTTTACGGTGAGCTTGGCGCCGGAAAAACCCAGTTCGCAAAAGGTATTGCAAGGGGCATAGGGGTAAAAGACTGGCAGTATGTGGTAAGCCCTTCCTACACCCTCATGAATGTGTACGAAGGCTCAGCCCTTGACATGTGTCATGTCGACCTATACAGGATCGAAGGAGATGAAATTGAGGCCCTTCAGGTAGAAGAATTTCTTCAAAGCGGCATAGTTGTGGTAGAATGGGCTGAAAGGGCAACGTGGTGGAACGGTGTGATAAGGGTTGAGATTGAAGTAGCGGGAGAAGAGGAACGGAGAATATTGATTGTTAAACCATGAAATAGACAGCATTATGCGTGAAGTAATCTATAGCGTAGAGGATTTAAAACTAAACGCTCTATGCTAAACGCTCCACGCTAATTTATAATGGAGGTAAAAAATGCTTATTGTGCAAAAGTATGGAGGTACATCGGTAGCTGATCTTGAAAGGATAAAGAGCATAGCAAAACGGATCATCGCGTACCGGGAAGAAGACAATGATATCGTTGTGGTTGTTTCTGCTATGGCCGGCGAGACAGACAGGCTGCTCAACCTGGCACACAGTATTAATAAATTCCCTGATGAAAGGGAGGTTGATGTACTGATTTCTACCGGTGAACAGGTGGTTTCTGCGCTTCTTGCCATTACATTAAAGACTATGTTCTGTGATGCCGTTTCACTGCTCGGGCATCAGGCAAAAATTGTTACTGACTCCAGTTTTACAAAGGCAAGGATTTCACATATAGACAAGAACCAGATTATGTCAGAGTTAAACAAGGGCAGAGTTGTGGTTGTCCCCGGTTTTCAGGGTGTGGATGAAAAAGGTAATATTACAACCCTGGGCAGAGGAGGATCGGATACATCGGCAGTGGCATTGGCTGCAGCCCTTGACGCAGATCTTTGTGAAATATATACGGATGTGGATGGTGTGTATACGGCAGACCCGAATGTATGCGATCGGGCAAGAAGACTTGATAAGATATCATATGAAGAAATGCTTGAAATGGCAAGCCTCGGGGCAAAAGTTTTGCAGATAAGGTCTGTTGAATTTGCTGCGAGATATAATGTACCAATTCTTGTAAAATCTTCCTTCACGGACGGTGAAGGGACATTAGTATGTAAGGAGGTTTCAGATATGGAAAGATTGGAAGTTACAGGTGTTACTTATAATAAGAATGAAGTAAAAATAACCATTGCCGGAATGCCTGACAAACCAGGCATTGCAGCTCAGCTATTTGGCGCCCTATCCGATGCAAACATCGTGATAGATGTGATAGTCCAGAACGTGAGTCGTAATAATTTAGCGGATATCACGTTTACCGTTGCAAAAGCAGACGGGAAGAAAGCCCTTAAGGTTACGGAAGAGGCTGCCCTTGCAATAGGAGCAGGCGGTGTGGCGATAGACGAGAATATAGCCAAAGTGTCAATTGTTGGATTAGGAATGAGGTCGCATGCAGGGGTTGCATCGAAAATGTTTTCTGCCCTTTCAAAAGAGGGTATAAACATTGAGGCAATAACCACATCGGAGATTAAAATCTCCTGTGTAGTAGAGAGTAAATACGGAGAACTTGCTGTACGGGTTCTTCATAAAACATTCGGGCTTGATGTCGAGCATGTTGCGGAAGAGAAATGAAAATTGATTTTTACGATACCACATTGCGTGATGGGGCTCAGTCGGAAGATATTGCCTTTTCCCTCAGCGATAAACTGAGGGTTACAGAAAGGCTCGACGAGTTCGGCATACACTTCATTGAGGGCGGGTGGCCTGGTTCAAACCCGAAAGACCTCCTGTATTTTAAGGAAATCAAGAAACTCGCCCTGAAAAATGCAAAAATCGTTGCCTTTAGCAGCACCATGAAGGCCAACGCCAATCCTGAAGAAGATGAGATTGTAAAGGCTATTTTTGAAGCTGATACAGAATACGTCACCATAGTGGGCAAAAGCTGGGATTTACATGTAAGGGATGCCCTCAAGGTGAGCCTTGACACGAATTTGAAGATGATTGAGAGGACTGTAGCCTATTTAAAGCAACGCGGTAAGGTTGTATTCTTTGACGCAGAGCATTTTTTTGACGGGTACAAAAAGAACCCGGCCTATGCAAAGAAAGTTATTAAGGTTGCGGCGGATGCAGGGGCAGATGCTGTAATCCTCTGTGATACAAACGGAGGGAGCATGCCTTTTGAGGTCTATGCTGTTACGCAGGAAGTCCGGGATATTATTCATACAAAACTCGGGATTCATACTCATAATGATTCGGAGTTGGGTGTTGCCAATACATTAATGGCTGTCCGGGCGGGTTGCAGCCACGTACAGGGCACTGTGAACGGTTATGGTGAACGGTGCGGGAATGCCAATCTCTGCTCCATTATACCGAGCCTGATTCTCAAGATGGGGTGCGAAGGCATCGAAAAAGATAAGCTTGCCCATTTAAGGGGTTTAAGCCTTTTTGTGGACGAGATGGCGAATTTTATCCCTGATAAGCACAGGCCATTCGTTGGTGAGAGCGCCTTTGCCCACAAGGGCGGGATACATGTAAGCGCTATAAGAAAGAATCCCGAGACCTATGAACATATCAAGCCTGAAATGGTGGGGAACATTCAACGGGTCCTTATCTCCGACCTCTCAGGCGAGAGCAGCATCATATATAAGGCCAGGGAATTTAATATCGATATCGAGAAGGACAAAAAACTTGCAAAAGATGTGCTGAAAAAGGTTAAACAGCTCGAGATGTACGGGTATCAGTTCGAAGGGGCGGAAGGGTCGCTGGAACTTCTTATTAAGAAGACGCTGGGTATTCACAGGAAGTATTTTGACCTTATCGGTTTTAAGGTCATAATGGAAAAGAAGGAAAAAGACCACCCCGTTTCTGAGGCGACTATCATGGTTAAGGTCGGCGAAAGGATAGAGCATACGGCAGCGCTTGGTAAAGGCCCTGTAAATGCACTGGATAATGCATTAAGGAAGGCCCTGTATAAATTTTATCCTGAATTGAAAGAGATGAAACTTGTGGACTACAAGGTGAGGGTGTTGTCTACCAAAGACGGGACACAGGCGGTCACGAGGGTGCTTATTGAGAGCAGTGACGGAAAACGTTCATGGGGTACCGTGGGCGTATCGGAAAATATCATTGAAGCAAGCTGGCTGGCTCTTGTTGACGGGATTGATTACAAACTGCTGATCGAAGAGGAGAAGGCCGACCGAGCAACGCGGAATGAAGAGAACGTATCGGCGTGACGGCGTATCGGCGAAGATAGCCGCAGGCTTTGAGAGTCAAAGGGCATGGTAGCCGCAGGCTTTAGCCTGCGAATAATTAAGAAGAATTAAAGGAGAAGGAAGTTTGAAAAGGTTATTGAATACCAGAGACGCAACGAAAGAATTGAATATTCTCCGCTCATTGGAAACATACCGAAAACCTTTCGAGGTTGTAGGCACTTACAGGCTTATTGATGATGGGCTGAGACCGGAGGCAACGGTCATCATAAAAACGGATAACGACGAGATGCATGAAGCATCAACGGGTGTGGGACCTGTTGATGCACTTGCCAATGTACTGAAAAAGTCTCTTTCTTCCATCTTTCCGGTTATTCAGGGAGTGAAACTTGTTGATTACTCAGCGCGTGTACACGATGCACGGTCAGGTACTTCTGCGAAAGTGGAGGTGTCCATTGTGTTTACCGACGGGCTGGAAATATGGAGTGTATCAGAGATTGCCGAGAACATAAACATGGCATCCTTTATGGCCCTTCTCGACGGGTTTGAATATGCAGTATTAGTGAAGGCTGAGAATAAATAGCCCCTGCAATAGACTGTTCATTTGACCTTAATAACCTTGACGATGGGTTGTACAGTAGTTATATTTATTAAAACGATTTTTATCGTGTTTGGAGGTTAGAAATGCCAATTTATGAATATGAGTGTTCAAACTGTGGTAAACGGTTCGAAATATTTCAGAAGATTAGTGATAACCCTTTGAGAGAGTGCAAATTCTGCAGAGGAGTTCTTAATAAGCTGATTTCCAACTGTTCCTTCCAGTTGAAAGGAACAGGGTGGTATGCAACTGATTATAAGAAACCCGTAGATACAGTTGGTAAAAGCGCCCATTCTGATAATGGGAAGAAAGATACAGAGAAAGCTGAAACAAAAAAGGATGTCGCTGCAGCAGCTTCACCTGAGGCAAAAGCAGAAACTAAGGCAGAAACTAAGGCTGAGGCAAAAACAGAATCTAAAGGTGTTAGCAAAAACGGAGGAGAGAATGAACGTAGGTGATAAGGTAAAATTTACCTTTGCAAAGAAAGAAATGGAAGGACAGATAGAAAAAATATTTCCGAAAAATGTTTATTTGAAAGCAGATTTCCCGAAAGATAAGGGGAAGATTGTTAAGAGAAAGATAAAAGACATAAAAGCATAAAACCAGAGGGGTCGAGGGTCCGAGTGGACCACTGGAACCCTTGAACCCACGAACCCTTGAACCCTGATTTTAAAGGTAGTAATCCTGTAGGGCCTTCACGTGGATGTTTCCTTTTTTCATGCTTTCAATGGCATTCACTGCCGCCTGTGCACCTGATAAGGTTGTTGTGTAAGGGATTTTGTACTGCACTGCATTTGCCCGGATTGATATTTCGTCTATTTTAGGATGCCTGCCGCTTGGTGTATTAATGATGAGGTGGAGGGCGCTATTTTTTATCATATCCACGATATGTGGCCTCCCTTCTGAGACCTTATTCACAAATTTCACATCAACACCGTTATTGATAAGAATCTTACCGGTACCTTTCGTTGCATGTATTCTAAAGCCTAAATCGGAAAGTTTCTTCGCAATAAAAACAATATTTCTTTTGTCTTTGTTTTTTACGCTTAAAAGGACATTGCCTTCTGAGGGGAGGTTCTGCCCTGCGCCAAGTTGGGATTTCAGGAATGCCGCACCGAAATTCTGATCAATGCCCATTACTTCACCTGTTGACTTCATTTCTGGACCTAAAATGGTATCAACTCCGTAAAATTTGTTGAAGGGGAAAACAGATTCTTTTACTGCAATATGTTTTATATCCACCTCTTTTTCTATTCCTAAATCCTTCAGTTTCATGCCTACCATCAATTTTGCGGCTACCTTTGCCCACTGAATCCCTGTTGCCTTGCTCACAAAGGGCACTGTCCTGCTGGCCCTCGGGTTGACTTCCAGCACATAAATGATATCATTTTTCACAGCATACTGGATATTCATAAGCCCGATAACATTGAGTTCCATTGCGAGCTTGCGGGTATATATCCTTATCCTCTCGATAATGTTGTCATCAAGAGAATAAGGCGGGAGCACACTGGCGCTGTCGCCTGAATGGATACCTGCTTCTTCTATGTGTTCCATTATACCGGCAACGATGCATTTTTCCCCGTCTGCAACGGCGTCAACGTCTATCTCTATGGCGTCTTCAAGGTATTTATCTATGAGAATGGGTTTTCCGGGGGAAGCCTCCGCTGCCTTTTCCATAAAGTTTATCAGGTCATCATCAGAATAGACAATCTCCATCGCTCTCCCGCCAAGGACATAGGATGGTCTAACCACAACCGGATAGCCAATAGAGTCTGCCACCTCCTTCGCTTCTTTAAAAGATGCGGCTATGCCGTTCTCCGGTTGCGTAAGGTTAAGTTTCTTCAGGAGATTCTTGAATTTATCTCTGTCTTCTGCAACGTCAATGCTTTCAGGTGTTGTGCCTATAATCCTTACACCTGCTTTTTGTAAAGGAACGGCAAGATTTAGCGGCGTCTGGCCTCCGAATTGCACAATCACGCCATCAGGTTTTTCCTTTTCTGCAATATCGAGGACATTTTCAAAGGTAAGGGGCTCAAAATATAATTTGTCTGACGTGTCATAATCAGTGCTTACTGTTTCAGGGTTACTGTTTACCATTATTGTTTCATATCCGAGTTCTTTTAAGGCAAATGCTGCATGGACACAACAATAGTCAAATTCTATGCCCTGCCCAATCCTGTTAGGACCCCCGCCCAAAATCATTATTTTTTTCTCTGCCGATACCCTGGATTCGTCTTCTTTTTCATACGTTGAGTAGTAATAGGGCGTATATGCCTCGAATTCCGCAGCGCATGTGTCGACCAGCTTGAAAACACCCTTAATGCTCCTCTCTAATCTCCATTTTCGAACCTCGGGCTCATCTAACCCCAGTATATTGCCTATCTGCTTGTCCGAAAAACCATATTTTTTTGCCCTGAGCATTATATCTTCTGTAAGGCCATCCTTATATGTTTTTAATTCCAACTCAAAATCAACAATCTCGTTTATATTCTTCAGGAACCACCTGTCTATCCCTGTCAGATTGAATATCTCTTCTATGTCCAGACCCGCTATAAAGGCGTGACGGAGATAGAATATCCTGTCCTTGTTAGGGGTTATCAGCTTCCTCCTTATAATGTCATGGTTCAGAATCCCCGGCAGGCGGTCATCCGCTATCCCGAAAACCCCTACCTCGAGGGACCTGAACGCTTTCTGAAGGGCCTCTTTGAATGTCCTTCCTATGGCCATTGCTTCACCAACCGATTTCATCTGGATGGTTAAGGTCTCATCCGCCCCTTTGAATTTTTCAAAGGTAAAACGAGGCACCTTTACAACGCAATAATCAATGGTCGGTTCGAAGGAGGCAGGTGTTTTTTTTGTAATATCATTGGGTATCTCGTCGAGGGTATAGCCTATGGCGAGCTTGGCAGCGATTTTTGCTATGGGGAAACCGGTTGCCTTGGATGCGAGGGCAGAACTCCTCGACACCCTCGGGTTCATTTCTATGATAACCATACGGCCGTCATCCGGATTGATTGCAAACTGAATATTCGAACCCCCGGTTTCAACGCCAATTTCTCTTATTATTTCAATGGCAGCGTCACGCATGAACTGATATTCCTTGTCGGTGAGGGTTTGTGCCGGAGCGACCGTTATGCTGTCGCCTGTGTGTACCCCCATGGGGTCAAAATTCTCGATTGAGCAGATAATGACGACATTATCTTTTTTGTCCCTCATGACTTCCAGTTCGTATTCCTTCCAGCCGATTACCGATTCTTCAACGAGGATTTCACTTGTCATGCTGCTTTCGAGCCCCCGCAGGGCAAGGACTTCGAACTCTTCAATGTTGTATGCAACAGCGGCCCCCGTGCCGCCGAGGGTGTAACTTGGCCTGATAATCAGAGGGAAGCCGATATCTTTTGCAATCTTTCTTGCATCGTCCATATTGTGGGCAAGGCCGCTTTTTGGCACTTCGAGGTTGATCTTTTCCATGGCTGCCTTGAATTCTTCCCTGTTTTCAGCCTTCCTGATGGCCTTGTAATTTGCCCCGATGAGTTCAACGCCGTATTTTTCGAGAATCCCCCTCTCCGAGAGAATGGTGGCAAGGTTGAGACCGGTCTGGCCGCCTATGGTGGGGAGAATCGCATCAGGCTTTTCTACTTTTATAATCTCCTCAAGGACCTCCGGGGTGAGTGGCTCTATATAAACCCTCTCTGCCATATCAGGGTCTGTCATAATTGTAGCAGGGTTACTGTTAACGAGGATTACCCTGTACCCTTCCTCGCGGAGCGCCTTGCATGCCTGGCTTCCTGAATAGTCAAACTCACATGCCTGGCCGATGATAATAGGACCTGAGCCAATGAGCAGTATGCTTTTTATGTCAGTTCTTTTGGGCATAGTTACCTCTTATTTAACCGAACCGGCGAACCGGCGAACCGGCGTATCGGCGACAAATATCTTTACAATCTCCGTTTCTCCCATTCACCGTTTCGTCATTTTCTTGAATTCTTCCATCATTTCTTTGAATTTTGCAAAAAGTCCATACGAATCATGGGGTCCAGGAGAGGCCTCCGGATGGTATTGGACGGAAAAAACGGGATATGCCTCATGCTCAATCCCTTCAATCGTATTGTCGTTAAGGTTAATATGGGTGGCCCTCACGGGTTCATGTTTTATCGAGTCCATATCAACAGCAAAACCATGGTTTTCAGATGCTATATAAATTTTGCCGGTATCTAATTCTTTTATGGGCTGGTTTGCGCCCCTGTGTCCGAATTTGAGCTTGTATGTTTTTCCGCCATAGGCAAGGCCGAGTAACTGCTGGCCAAGGCAGATGCCAAATATGGGGATTTTTCCGAGAAGCTTCTTAATTTCCCCTATTGCATACGGAATGCCTTCAGGGTCACCTGGACCGTTGGAGAGAAGCACTCCATCGCACTCCATGGCTAAAATATCATCTGCCTTTGTATGTGCTGGGACTACAGCGACGTGACAACCAACCTTCCCGAGCATCCTTAGAATGTTGAGTTTCACCCCGAAGTCCATAACAACAACCTTTAATTGCGGATTTTGGCACCCGCAAGCGGGTACCCGGGATTGCGGATTTAAAAAACCCTGAACCCTGACCCCTGACCCTTGAATATCTTCGTCGTTGTTCCAATCATAAGGTTCCTTGCACGTTACCTCTTTTACCAGATCTATACCTACAATCCCCTTCGATGCCTTTGCCTTTTTGATAAGGCTTGTTGGGTCCAAGTCTGTTGTTGATATAATGCCCTTCATTGCCCCTTTCGCACGTATGTGTCTCGTAAGGGCGCGCGTATCGACTTCTTCAACGGCTATTATGTTGTGTTTTATAAAGTAGTTTGCAAGGTCGTCTGTGGCCCGGTAATTACTTGTGATCCTGCTTAATTCCCTTATGATGAAACCTTCCACCTTCGGACTGCTGGATTCCACATCCTCATTATTTATTCCATAGTTGCCGATGAGCGGACAGGTCATGGTAACGATCTGTCCTTTATAAGAGGGGTCTGTCATAATCTCCTGGTAACCGGTCATACTGGTGTTGAAGACAATCTCGCCCTCTTTTTCACCCTCTATGCCGCAGCTCTTTCCTTCAAAGATTGTCCCGTCTTCAAGTGCAATAAGCGCCTTCATCGTTTTCCCTTGCAGGCCTTTATGCATATGCCGCAGATATGATGACCGAGGTTCCTTTTGTTTTTAAAGTGTGTGAGCATATTGTAACATCCTTGATGGTCAAATTCTGATGGCGCATCTTTGATTGCCCCTGCAGGGCATGTATCAATACACGCCATGCATTCACCGCAATCCCTGTCTAATGCCCTGTCAGCAATAAGCGGCATATCGGTAAGTACCGTATTATACCTTACATGGGAGCCAAAGACGGGATGAACTAAAAGGTTATTTCTGCCAATCCAACCGATACCTGAAATGATCCCGATATGCTTGTGTGAAATGTGCGCCTTTTGGTTTTGCCAGTCTATTAACTGGGATGCAGCAAAGGGCAGGGCTTTATACCCCTTCTTTTCAATCTCCTTGGATAAAAAATAGCCAATCATATCAAGTCTGTAATTCAACTGCCGGTAGTGATGCAGGTATAATAGATGGGGTCCGTCAATGATGGTATCCAGTATGCCCTTTGACAATACAAGGCCAAAAGATATGGCAAATGGTAACCGTTCCCTTGCTGATTCGTCCAGCCCTAAGAGTTCCCTGTCATAGCTGGACATGTCACCTGTGCCGAAGACATCGACGTCCTGAGATATGAGCCACTCTGTAGTAAACCTTTTGTTATCTTCCACTGTAATCTCCGCTCACCGTTCAGTATTCTCCATGTTTCCCAACTCAACACTCGACACTCAACGCTGCTTTTCACAGCACCCCTGTTTTTTTAAAATGAATCATGAGAGCAGTAATTGCCGCGGGGGTTATGCCTGGAATCCGCGATGCCTGCCCGAGCGTGAAGGGTTTAACCTTTGTAAACCTTTCAATCACCTCTTTCGAGAGACCGGAAACATCCCCGTACGGAATGTCAGGGGGGATTTTTGTGTCTTCAAGCTTTTTTGTCTTTTTCACCATGTCATGCTGTCTCTCAATATAGCCCCGGTATTTTACATTTAACTCCACCTGATAAGCAATATCTTCCTCGATGAAGTTAAACTGGGGATCGATCCGTTTCAGCTCGTTCACAGTCATTTCGGGTTTTTGGAGGAGTTCTTCGAGCGTTAAGGGGTTTTTAATAGTTTCAAGGCCGAGAGTCTTAAGCATCTCTTTTGTTTCTTTTGTTGGCTTCAGCCGTATCGACCTGAGTATCTCATGTGTGCTGTGAATTTTTTGTTTCTTTTCAAGAACCTTTTCATAACGTTCCTTGTGCGCAACACCCACGGCATATCCTTTTTCGGTGAGCCTCAAATCTGCGTTATCTTCTCTTAAAAACAACCTGTGTTCAGCCCTTGAAGTAAACATCCGATAGGGTTCATCAACTCCCCTTGTCACAAGGTCGTCGATCATTACACCGATGTATGCCTCGTCTCTGTTCAGGCAGAATATATTGTCCCCTCGTACCCTCAGGGCAGCGTTGATGCCAGCCATCAAGCCCTGGGCAGCGGCCTCTTCATAGCCGGTGGTTCCGTTAATCTGGCCGGCAAGATAGAGATTTTTTATAAGCTTTGTTTCCAGGGTCGGATAAAGTTGTGTAGGATAAATAAAGTCATATTCGATGGCATAACCGGGTCTTGTAATCTCAACATGCTCAAGGCCTGGAATACTTCTAAGCATTGCTGTCTGAATATCGAGGGGGAGACTTGTTGAAAGGCCGTTCGGATAATATTCCATCGTATCGAGCCCTTCAGGTTCCATGAAGATGCGGTGTCGCTCCCTGTCTTTAAAGCGTACTATCTTATCTTCAATGGAGGGGCAATATCTGACTCCTGTCCCCTTGATTTTTCCCGTATAGAGTGGTGACCTGTCTAATCCTGCCAGTATCGCTTCATGGGTATTGCTGTTCGTGTAGGTGAGATAACAGGGCATGCGCCTGTTATCGATTGATGCTGTGAGAAAGGAGAATGGTTTCGGGGGATCGTCACTGTGCTGCGGTTCGAGCTTTGAAAAGTCGATTGTCTTCCCGTCCAGCCGCGGACATGTCCCGGTCTTTAAACGTCCCATATTAAAGCCCAGTTCCTTCAGACAGACAGAGAGACCCACTGACGGGGAATCCCCCATTCTCCCTGCCTCGAAATGTTCAAGCCCGATATGGATTAATCCTCTCAGAAATGTCCCGGTTGTTATTACGACGCTTTTCCCGAAGAACTTTTCTCCCCACTGCGTTTCCACACCGGTTACAGTGTCGTCGTTTACGAGAAGCTTCTCCACAATACCCTGTCGTATATGGAGGTTTTCCTGCTCTTCAAGTACTTTTTTCATTCGAAGGGCGTACTTCATTTTGTCTGCCTGGATGCGGGTTGAACGGACAGCAGGCCCCTTTTTCATGTTGAGAATACGGAACTGGATACCCGTTGCGTCGATATTTTTTGCCATCTCACCGCCGAGGGCATCGAGTTCTTTCACGAGATGGCTTTTGCCCAGCCCTCCTATGGCAGGATTGCAGGACATGAATGCAATATGGTCTAAATTGATTGTCAGGAGGAGTGTCTTTGCCTGCATCCGGGCTGCGGCAAGCGCAGCCTCACACCCTGCATGACCTGCACCAATGACTATGACGTCGAAATTGTCCATGGTATTCCTGAGTTAAAACGTCTCATAGCTTACCAGAAAAACAAAGCTTATTCCACCTATTGGTGATGGCACTATAAAGGATTTGTTGAAGAGGCTTAAATATAGCGCTCCTGTCAAAGAATATTAGATACCCGTCGTTCTCCTACACACAAAAAAAAGTAAAAGGCAGCAGCGGTATCTGGGAAGCAAGAATAGATGACTTCCACAGGGTAATTTTTGAAATAATAGATGACACAATTTTCTTGCGGGTTGTCGGCAATCATGACGATGTCTTGAAGAATCCATGATGTATCATAAGGAAATGTTCCCTTCCACCCATCAGCTTCACATTTTTGACCCGTTCTACTGGCTCAATTCGCTCCAGGGATACATTTCCTTAACAAAAATCACCAAGACTGGGGGATTGCCGATTTCGGATATTGGCAGTGATTCAGTGAATAGTCGTTAGTGAATAGTGAACAGTTAAAGACATTTTATCAAGCTCATTGTCATTACTCATTGTCATTGCTCATTCAGCCTGCCTCTTTTCCTTTCCCCTTTCACGCAGGCTGAATGCAAGGAAGGCTGAAGGGAAAAGAGGCATGTGCGAGGCAATAGGCGAAGGGCCGTGATTCGTGATCGGTAAAATTGTCTTCTGAAGTCTCTATGTTGTTATGTATCATAACATTGGGAATAAAAGTGTCAAGATTATTGTGATTTTTACGGGGCATGAGGGCACCCTGCACCCCTTGCGTCAATCATTTAAGACCGGAATGCGTTTTACGAAAAAATGGCCGTTACACTTATGAATGTTGCGTTTTGAAATACAATATAAGCTGATGATTACCAGCTGAAACAAGCAAATACTTTGTTATTTCCTCATTTTTTCTTAAAGTATTCCGGATACAATCGTTCTGTACACTCAGGGCAGATACTATGACTGAATTCTGCCTCCGAGTGATCTCGTACATAGACTTCTATTTGTTCCCAGTATCCCTTGTTGTTGCGTATTCTCTTGCAGGAAGCGCAAATGGGAAGCAACCCGCTCAACGTTTTTACTTTATTAAGGGCTTCCTGGAGTTCGAGGATAAGCTTTTCCCGGTCTTCCTGTGCCCGTTTGTGCTCGGTGATGTCACGTATGGACTCGATGGCCCCGATGACATCTCCCATTTCATTACGAAGTGGGCTCGCCTTGCCCCATAGCGTTCTGCTCTGTCCGCGCACACAGGGCACGTCCGTTTCGGTATAGAGCGTGTCGCCATCCTTTTTTATGAATGAATATTTCTTTGCAATATCATCATCCCACAAAAATAGGAAGTTCACGAGAATGGGGCGTTTCTCTCCGTAGAAGGGAATGGCGTATTCATAGTTCCCCTTGCCGAGCATCGTTTCCGCAGAAAAACCTGTCATCTCTTCGATAGCCCTGTTCCATGAAATAATTTTGCCTTCAAGGTCTATCGCAAAGGTGGCGTCGGGAAGAAACTCGATAATGCTGGAAAGGCGGCCCTCCGATCGTTTTAATGCCTCCTCGGCCCGCTTGCGCTCAGTGATATCACGCCAGGCACAATGATACACGGCATGTCCGGAGATCTTCGTCATCTGTGCCGTCACATGGATATTCCTGATTTCACCCTGCCGTGTACGATGCATGGTTTCAAAATCATCCTTGCCTTCACGTATAACATTCTCGATGTGTTTCAGGGTCTCTTCGGGACTTTCAACGACTTCAAAATCGGGGATACTCAACCTGGCAAATTCTTCGCGTGAATAGCCAAGCTGCCGGTGTGCCGTTTCGTTAAATTCCACGAAGTGCGCTGTAGCAGGGTCAACAATCACAATACCGTCGGGCGCATGCTCAAACAACAGGCGATAACGAGCCTGAACGTCTCTCAGTGACTCCTCGGCTTGCTTTCGGTAGGTGATGTCGCGGATAATTCCGGCTACCCCGACAATTTCGTCGGCAACAATCACGGGAAACTTATAGGTTTCATAGAACTTGTCCCCAACCGGCTCGATCGTGACCACAGTTCTCTTCTCGCGAATGGCCAGTCGATCGCTCTCCTGGCATGCGACAGCGGCCCCCTCGGGCATAAGTTCGACATCGGTCCTGCCTAGGATGTCAGCCTCCTCGCGCCCAAAGAATCTGGCATTTGCGGAGTTGACCAATTGGTAACGCAGATTAAGGTCTTTCAGAAAGAAATAATCCGGACCGGCTTCGATGAGCAGCCGCAGTTGTTGCCGGGAGAATCTCAGTTCTTCCTCCGCCCGTTTGTGCTCGGTTTCCGATTGTTCCAGTTCCTGAATTCTCTTTTTTAAGGCAGATATCTCTTTGATCAGTTCCGGTTTTGTCCTGGATGTGTCGTTCATTAGTCCTCCCTATGGTGGTAAATAGTGCGGAAACACATTAGACACGAAAAATACTATCTCTTGTATGCGAAAATGTCAAACCAATAACCATGTGGGTACATGTTGCCTCCGCCAATTATATATAGAGTCGATATAGGGGTGTGCGCTTCATTATCATTATCGGATAATACCCTTATGAGGTTTAGAAGAATTCTTTATTTCAGGTCATTCATTACCGTTTGAAAGCTGCTATGAAATTTAAAAGGCTGTCTTTGTTTGTTACAGGAAGCGAGCGGCTGTGGATGTTGCCTGCCTCCATCCCATTGTCCCGTCTTCGGCAGGATTAAACCGTACGGCCTGCGAAAGGCTGTTCAACGTTCAATGTTTTTTTGATTGCCATTCACTATTCACTGTTCCGGGGGGTATTTCTATAAGTTTAATCTTGCAATTCTCGCCTGCAGGGTTTATGCTTGCATAAGAAGTAGCTGCTATGTCAAGAAAAACCAAAACCATGTATCTCCAGGAGCCCTTGTTTCAAGAATTAAAACGATACATCTGCTATGTCTGTCACCGGTGGATCAAAAACGATGGACTCAATGTAGGTAATGGGATATGGCGACACGCAAAGTGCAAGCCCATGGATGTAAAATCATTGAGGGATAAAATTATCACGAAAAGCTTGTAAAACTTTCCTGTCTATATACACAAAAAATGAAAAAAACAATGGTTTCTGTCGGAATAATCCTGCTGGCTTCTTATTCTTTCATTGTAGCTGCAATGTACTGGAAGCAGGACAGCATGATTTACTTTCCCGAAAGGGAGATTACGCATACCCCTCAAAATATAAATCTCCATTATGAGAACGTCACATTTATAACAAGGGATGGTTTTACCATTTCAGGATGGTATATCCCTGCGAAGGACGAGAAAGGAACAGTCGTTTTTTGCCATGGAAATGCAGGGAATGTATCGCATTTTCTGGAGCATATTAAGATGCTGAATGGTTTGCAGTTAAGCATCCTCGCCTTTGATTACAGGGGTTACGGGAGGAGCAATGGCGTTCCATCTGAGGAGGGGACTTACCTTGATGCAGAGGCTGCATGGGACTATCTCGTAACTGAATATGGAAAAACTCCGCGGGACATCATAGTGGTCGGTCATTCCCTTGGGGGTGCGGTGGCAACGGAGCTTGCAATGAGGAAGAAACCCGCTGCCCTGATCGTGGAGTCGAGCTTTACCTCGTTGCCTGACCTGGCCGCAAAGTTCTACCCCTGGCTTCCCGTGAAGCTCATAGCGAAACATCAGTACGCATCGGTGAGCAAGGTCAGCTCGATACCATGCCCGAAGCTTTTTATCCACAGCCCCGATGATGAGATAGTACCCTTTGAACAGGGAAGGGTGCTTTACGAAAAGGCATCCCAGCCAAAGGAGTTTCTGCTCATAAAGGGCGGTCATAATGATGGATTTCTCATATCAGGTAAAACATATTCGGACGGTTTGATGAAATTCTTTGAAAAATATAGTATTGTCAGGTGAATAACATATGGGTAAAAAAACGCTGAAAAAGAAAAACGCTAAAACGGTTCCAGGCAAAGCGCAACAGAAGAAAACAAACCGGATCAAGGCGACACTCCTCCTGTGTGTTGCCTTGTTTTTCTTCGCATACATGATCTATTCGGGTGGTTCCATTAGCAGTTTCTTCTCACTGATAATCGGACTTGTCTGCGGTCTGATAGGGGTTTTATACCTCCGGGCAGGCAAAAAAGGCCACTGAGGCGAACATATGCTACAGCCAAACTCATGGACAAGAGTCCCGGGAACCTTTGAAGTTGATATATACCCCATAATCCGCAAACCCTCTATTGTATGTTCCAGCACCTCCATATTAAAAACACCGCGCCAGATGATTATCATCGATCCCGGCGGGGATGTTTCACAGATAGAGCATATCAGACGTATTGTGATGCAGGTGCTTAGAGAAGGAGCATTGTCTGTATACATCTTTCTTACCCATTGCCATAGAGCGGTAATTGATGATATTACATATTATAATTTTGAGCTACCCTTATTAAAAGCAGACAATATGCACGTTTGAAATTCTCCCGGCCTGGGCAGTAAAGGTTAGTTATCGTAAAGTTTCTTGCCCTTTATGGGTAAGTTTCATCTTGCAATTCAGGTGTCAAGCTATTATCATATCGGAAATACAATAAACAAAAGCCGAACAATAAACACATATTGTTTCTAAAGAGGAGGGTTGTATGACAAAAACGCTAACGGAAAAAAGCACAAAAACTGAAATACTGGATGCCTATAACGATCTGCTTGAAAAGATGAAAGAGCAGAAGGCTATGGATGGCAAGGCAGTCAAGAAGGAAGTTGAAGAAAAAGAGACCGTAAAGAAGGCTTCGCAGCATTCTATTGAAGGGATTGTAAAAAATCTCGCTGAACTCAAGCTGGAAATCATAAAATCCATGGACAGCCTGGGTGAAAGGCTCATTACGGAATATAAAAAATTGACAGAGTTGCAACAGGCCATTGAGATTGAAACGAAAGCGATTGAAGAGATGTACAGCATTAAGGCAGAGGCGGAATCACTGACGACGCTCCTTGTAGCCCAAAAGGAGAAGAAGGTTACCTTCGATGCTGAGATAGAGCAGAAGAAAACTAATTTTGAGAATGATATGACCGAGAAAAGACTCCTGTGGAAGAAAGAGCAGGAAGAATTCGAGTTTGCAAAAAAGGAGCGGGAGACACAGATCAAAAAGGAGAGACAGCGGGAGGAAGATGACTATCTGTACAACCTCCAGCTTAAACGAAAAAAAGAGACCGATGTCTATGAGGAGAAGAAAGCCACCCTTGAAAAGGCCCTTACGGAAAAGAAAGCGGCTTTGGAGAGGGAATTTGCTGAACGTGAAGCATCTCTTTCGAGCAGAGAGGATGAATTTGAAGAGTTGAAGGCAAAGGTTGAATCGTTCCCGAAAGAACTCGAAAAGGCAATTAAGGATACAGAAAAAACCGTAACTGAAAGATTGAGTTTTACCTATAAACATGGTACGGAGCTTGCTTCGAAAGAAATAGAAGGCGAAAGGAAGCTATACCAGCAGAAGGTTGCAGCCCTTGAAGCAAAGATTAAGGAGCAGGAAGACCTGGTTAAACAATTGACTCAGAAGTCGAACGAAGCAGGCCTTCAGGTACAGAATATTGCCATCAAGGCCATAGAGGGTGCTTCATTGCAGCGCATAACAGTTGAAAGGGAGAAGGTAAAAGAAGGGTAACGAAAGAAAGGTGAAAGGTGGAAGGGAAAAGGTACAACTTCAGGTAAGCAGGATATTCCCTTTTGACTCGCTGGTAAACCGCCCTATGATCCAGTAATTCAGTTGTAGCTTCGATGCCTTTTCTTCAAATTTCTGGATATCATCAGGGTGGATAGCCATGAGAAGACCCCCTGAAGTCTGCGGGTCAAAGAGGATGTCGTAAAAGAAATCATCTCTTTTGCTTTCCACATAAACTTTATAAAAATCCCTGTTCCTGTATAGGCCGCCGGGAATAAAACCCGTCCTTGCAAGTTCAACGGCTTCTTCGAAGTAGGGCAGTTTATCTGCAAACAGCTCAACGCCGATATATTCCTTGATCATCTCCTTGAGGTGACCGGCAAGACCGAAGCCTGTGACGTCTGTTGCCGCATGTGTCCTTACCGAGAGCATGACTTCCGCTGCCGTTTTATTAAGCGCTGCCATGACGTGAACAAGGCTGTTGGTTGATGCTTCACTCAAAAGGCCACCCTTAATCCCTGTATTCAAAATACCGGTGCCAAGGGGCTTGGTGAGGACAAGCAGATCCCCGGGCAATGCCCCTTCATTTTTCAGGATCTTATCCGGGTGCACGATGCCTGTTACCGAGAGTCCGTACTTTATCTCTTCATCATCAACGCTGTGGCCGCCCAGGAGGCTGGCGCCTGCTTCCCGTATCTTGTCAATGCCGCCCCGGATAATCTCTTTTAAAATGGCTATATCGAATTTTTTCACCGAAAAACAGACCATATTTAATGCTGTTTTCGGTATAGCACCCATGGCATAAATGTCGCTCATGGCATTGGCCGCTGCTATCTGCCCGAACCAGTATGGATCGTTTACAACAGGCGTGAAGAAGTCAATTGTCTGCACAAGGGCAATGTCGTCGGTAATTTTATATACCCCGGCGTCTTCAAAGCCTTCAATGCCTATAAGCACGTTTATGTCAGTAGGGATTTCAATCCCGCAGAGTATGTTTGTAAGGTCACCCGGACCTATCTTTGACGCTCAGCCGCCACCGCGTACGAATTTGGTTAACTCAACAGTCATATCCAGTTTACACTCCTTATTACCTTGCCCCTTTATTCAAGTACATCAAGTCTTAATCCGGTTATTTTTTCGAGTGTTTCAGTGTGAACCTTCTTAACGCCTGCATAATAACAGCAATTTACGCTATTGTAATTATTATCAAATACCCTTACTTTACCATCCTGAAAATTAATTCTTACATAGCAAAAACCGCCCGGGACTTCAGACCTGCGTTCTTCTATAACAACACCCGTACCCCATTTGGTAAATTTTTTATGGTAAACACGATCACCGACCCTCAGATATATTGCATAATCGCCCATGGTTATTTTATAGCACATAATAAAGACAGTGAAAAGTAGATAGTAGATAGTAAATAGTTATAGAAACATTTAAAAAATGCTATAATCAACATCACTCAATTCAGGAGGTCGTGTGCCGCTTTTATTCAAATCTCTCAACCACGGTGAAATTCCATTCGGGTTCTTTAATATTGAAACGGATATGATACTTCTAAACAACTATTTTTTCTTTGCCAGTGATTTTACAGGGCATATCATTGAAATGGCCGGTAAGAAGCCGAACGAACCATCAGATATGACCTGGGGCACCTATATTCTCGAAGAAAAGGATATCGGCAACCTTATGGCAGCGATAAGCGGGGTATACTTCAGCGGGTTTATAGGGGAGGTGTACGGACACTTCCCTTTTCCTCACGAACCGGAGAAGTTTAAACAAAATCCGGAAGGGTATAAAACCAGAGAGCTTATAGATGGTATCATTAAACGCTACGCTTCTTTAACGAAGATACCTGTGATTGTAACATTATCATCCCGGGAGATAAAAATAGGTGAGTACATATTCAGCAGGGTTGGATTCCATGAACTCTTAGCATATCTCTGGGTCGGAGGCTATCCACGCTGGAAGGATGGGATCAGGCCTGACTATATCCTGAAAATGAAAGAGAGTGTTATGCGGTCTACCCATCACCTGTTTGAAGGAATCAGGCTCGAATAAGGGTTCAAAGGCAAAAACATTGATTTTATTACCCATCACAGGTATATTGTAATAATGGACGATAATGATTTTATGGAAATGTGTCTGGAGGCGGCGGCGCAGGCGTTTGAGGAAGAAGAAGTGCCTGTTGGAGCAATTCTGGTTTCTCCGGAGAACGATGTTATATCGAAGACACATAACCTTACCATAAAAAGAAACTCGCCTGCTGCTCATGCCGAGATGCTTGCCATTGAAGCGGCATCGTGCGCCACCGGGAATTACAGATTGGTAAACTGTACTCTCTTTGTATCAAAAGAACCGTGTATCATGTGTGCCGGCGGAATTATGGAGGCAAGGATAAAACGTGTTGTATTTGGTTGTTTTGACTCAAAAAGAGGTGCATTCGGTTCACTCATCGACGTGAGCAAGCTTTCCCTTAACCATAAAGTGGAAGTTAAAGGTGGCGTTTTAAAAGAAAAGAGTGAAGCCTTACTAAAAAGATTTTTTCAGTTAAGGAGAGGTACCGAAGCGGTTGTAACGGGGCCGACTCGAAATCGGCTGTACGCCTGATAAGCGTACCGTGGGTTCGAATCCCACCCTCTCCGCCATAATAATTTAATAAAATCAAATACATAACATGGTAAGAATGTGGTAAGTGGGTGTGACCTTCCGTTTTTTTTATTTTTTCCCTTTTACAAGTTTTGGCTTAGTAGTTGTTTTTATTGCCAGGTTGTCGAGGCCATATTCCCTGAATTCTTCTTCATATTTTTTGATTAAAGGGATCTCTTTTTCGATGCGTTCTTCGTCGGACATCGTCTCAACGGCTTTTTCCCCATATTTCGCAATGAGATCACGCCGTGAAAATTCGAGGACCAGTCCTTCCCACAAAGCATATTCGTGATAATCACCTATAATTTCAAGAATCTCCGTATCATTTTCAAAATCTTCTGTTTGGAAGTATTTTTTTAATTCTTCATCGAGTTCAACATAATTCTCATAGCCGAAATCCTTTGCCAGGGAGAGCAGATATTGCACAATCTCTTCGTCCTCACCGTTTGAGTCGCCTGGAATTGTATTTGCCATCCAATCCCCAAGCATAACGAGTTTCAAGAGCGCTTTATACTGTTTTTTTGTAAGACTGACCTTCATTATTTCCTCCTCGAACATCTATTTGACGATTACGGTTCCGGCAAAATGGAGATATTTTGGTGGTATTCTTTTAAGACCTTTTTTGTGAAGGGGCCGTTTGGTTCATTGTCTTTGAACAACTTACCCTTAGCCTTCTTTGCGCCCACATTATATGCGAAAAGGACTTCACGGAGACTCTCAAAATCTTCGACCAGTTTTGATATATGATGTGTCCCGATCCGTATGTTGTTATCGGGTTCAAGCAATTCCTTTGAACCTTTGAATTCAAGACCCTTGTTCTTCGCAATCATTTTTGCCAGGGAAGGTTTTATCTGCATCAAACCCTTTGCACCATCACGGGATGTAGCGTTGTGTCTGAAATTGCTTTCGACTTTTATTATTGCTAAAACGAACCGGTAATCGAGATCGTACAATCTGCACTCATCGTAAAGCGTATTTGCCATTCTTGACAATCGGTCATTGCTGAGTCTTACCTGTTTGTCTTTTAAAAAATTTACTATTGCATTGATGACTATCTCTTTATTGTCGTCACCGTTGCAGAAGGCCTTTGTGGCAACGAAGTGTGTAGAAAATAAAGAAAGAGAGATGAAGAGAGGTATGAGAAAAAAGATATAGTTTCTTTTGATTTTCATGCGAACTTACAGAATAATACAGGCAAACGACCAATGTCAACTACCATTTTTTAAATCCCAAATCTGTACGTTTTAATCCCGACAAAGGAGGGACATATCTAAATCTTGAACAAATTCAAAATTTAGTAATTTGGTTGTTATTCCATTTATGTTGTCTTATATTCTCTGTATTGATTTGCGGAGGTTTTTATAGATGGCCGAGAAGTTTGAACTGCCTATTATGGGTATGAGTTGCGCTGCATGTGCTTCCCGTATTGAAAGGGAATTAAACAAGCTTGCAAATATCAAAGAGGCAAGGGTCAATTTCCCTTTGAAAAAGGCTGTCATAATTCCCAAAAGGGATATTGAGCTTAAAGAGATCATTTCCCTCATACGTGATATCGGGTATGACGTGGATATTGAAAGCGATGTGACGGTGAGGGCACAAAAAGAGGAGACAGAATTAAAGAGGGCATTTATCTGGTCAGCATGTTTCAGCGCTGTCATTATGGTATTTTCCATGTGGATGGTCCTGCCGTATAATAATTTTATCCTCTTCCTTTTAACCTTGCCTGTGCAATTCTATTTTGGTATGAGGTTCCATAAGCCGGCCGTGCTTAACCTGAAACATTTTACCGCAGATATGAATACCCTTATATCGGTTGGTACGTCAGCGGCCTTCTTTTACAGCGCCTTTGTAACGTTTTTCCCCCACGTTATTATGCGTGCCGGCATGGAACCACACACATACTTTGACTCCAGCGCTACCATTATCACCCTGATTCTATTTGGAAGATACCTTGAATCCAAGGCAAAAACCAAAACGTATACTGCAATTAAAATGTTATACGAATTATCCCCGAAAGAGTGTGCGCTTATCCGGGATGGAAAGGAAATAAGGGTATCTGTTGATACTCTCGAAGTGGGTGATTACGTATTAATCAGGCCTGGCGAGAAGGTGCCTGTTGATGGCGAGGTGACAGAGGGGAACACATATGTGGATGAGTCGATGATCACCGGCGAAAGTATTCCGGTCCATAAAGGTGTCAGTCACGAAGTCATCGGCGGTACAGTAAACGGCAAGGGTTCGGTGGTGGTAAAAGTGACGAGAATCGGGAAGGATACTGTCCTGTCCAAGGTTATCCGGCTTGTGGAGGAGGCCCAGTTTACAAAGGCCCCTGTGCAGAGACTTGCCGATCAGGTGGCAGGCGTATTTGTGCCCGTTGTCATATTGATAAGCATTGGAGCGTTTTTTGTATGGTACGTTTTTGGACCTGAGCCGAAACTGACGAATTCCCTTTTATCTTTTGTGAGCGTGCTGATTATTGCATGTCCCTGTGCGCTTGGCCTTGCAACGCCGACGGCAATCATGGTTTCCTCGGGAGTTGGGGCTAAAAAGGGGATATTGATCAAAAGTGCAGAGGCGTTTGAACTTACGAATAAAGTTCGGTATGTACTTTTTGACAAGACAGGGACACTCACTGAAGGGGTGATTGAGCTTTCCCATGTTATTCCACTCGAAGGATATTCAGAAAAAGATATTTTGTTCACGGCCTATAATCTTGAAAAACAATCTGAACACCCATTTTCAGAGGCGTTGAGGAGGAAATCAGAAGAATCTAAAATTGAATCTGCCGGGGTGGATAATTTTCAGGCTATTCCGGGCAAAGGGATTAAAGGCGAAATTAATGGAAAGGCTTATTATGTTGGCAATATATCCCTTTTTGAAGAAACAGGCAAACCCCTTGATGACGGAATTGTGCAGCAATATCAGGCAAAGGAAAGAGAAGGTACTTCACCTGTAATTGTGTGGAATAACGATAATCTCATGGGAATTCTTGCCTTCAGCGATACTGTGAGGGCAGAATCGAAATGGGTGATTGACGAACTGAAAAAGATGGGTATTGAGGCGGTAATGATAACCGGCGACAGCATGGAAGGGGCAAAGACCATAAGCGCGAAGGTCGGTATTGAAAAGTATCATTACCGGATTCTCCCTGATCAGAAAGCCGATATCGTTGAAGATTTTAAAAGGAGAGGAATTACCCTCATGGTGGGAGATGGAATTAATGATGCACCATCTCTGGCGACCGCCGATGTAGGTGTTGCTATGGGGAAAGGGACGGACATTGCCATTGAGTCTGCCGATGTGGTTCTCATGAAAGGGCAGCTTTCAAAACTGATAAGTCTCATCAGGCTTTCCCGGAAGACCCTATGGGTCATCAAAGAGAACCTTTTCTGGGCCTTCATATACAATATTCTCGGTATTCCTATTGCCTTCGGTGTGCTGTACCCGTACTTCGGTATACGGCTTGAGCCTATGTACGGGGCATTGGCCATGATGATCAGTTCGGTGTCGGTGGTGACCAATTCTCTGCGATTAAAGATGTTTAAGGAATAAAAAGGCCGTATCTCTTAAAGATTGACAAAAACGCTAAAAAGACGTATCTAAATACAAAATATAAGTCTGTAGCGTTTTGCTAACAGCTAATTGCTGAGGGCTAAAAGCTAAAAACGGAGGTGATTATGAGTAATGCAAAAGCAGTGACTGATGGTGAGTTCATGGGTGTGGTTCTGGAGTCGACGACGCCGGTTCTCGTAGATTTCTGGGCAACCTGGTGTGGACCATGCCAGGCCATGGGCCCGGTCATTGATGCCGTTGCTGTTGAATATGAAGGAAAAGTAAAAGTCCTCAAGATGAATGTGGATGAAAACCCTGTGACTCCAGCTAAATATGGCATCAGGGGAATACCTACGGTTATTCTTTTCGACAAAGGCGAGGTTGTTGACAGAGTTGTCGGCGCACAACCAAGGGCGAATGTGGAGAACCTGGTAAAGAAGGTTGTTGGCTGATATGGACGGGAAGAAGAGAGAAACCTATTTTAAAAGGGTTGAGCAAGAGCCTTTCGCCAGATTGCTCAACATTAAGCTGAAAGAAGTGAGCGAAGGATATGCACTCTGTGAGATGGAATATACGGAGCAGATGGATAACATCTATGGCTCAGCCCATGGTGGTGCCATGTTTTCCCTCATCGACGAGGCCTTTGAAATATCATCCAACAGTCACGATAATATTGCAGTTGCACTCAATATGAATGTTACCTATATGCGGCCTCCCAAGAAAAACACTATCCTTACAGCCGAATCAAAGGAAATCAACAGAACAAAGAAGACAGCCTCTTATTACATAACTGTGCAGGATAGTGAAAACCTGATTGCCGTCTGCCAGGCATTGGTGTTTGTGAAGGATCAGGCGATACCATTTTTGCCTTAAACTGCAATAGGTCATATAAGACCTATAAAAAATGCATTAAGATGTCTGCTGTTTACTGTTTTGACGGTTCTTTCGGTGTAACGAGGATACGTGCCTTCTTTTCCTTTTCTCCTTCTACTACAACCCTGTCTTCATTTACATAATAGGTAACTACTTCCCCGGTTAGTCTGTCCTGTCCGGAGTACACTATTACGTTTCCTTTTAATACGATCTCACCTTTTGCATTATCAAATATAGCCTCATTGCTTGTTGCAGTCCTTTCCTTCTTTACAATTTTTACGTTCCCTTTGGCATGGGCCTTTTCGATTTCATTGGTTTCTTCGTTCATAGAGGCTTCAATTGTATCAGAGAATATGAAGAGGTCTTCCTGTTTTGCAACGACACTTCCCTTAAAAATTACATACTTTTCCTTGTCAAAACCTTCCATCGTATCCGACACTATATCAATCGGTTTATTCGTATCAAAGAAGGAGAGCTTGTTTTCTTTGTCTTCCTCTTGTGTTTGCTGTGGCTGTGTCTGAGCTTGAACCATCTGAGGTCTTAAATCGATATCCCTCTTCTTCTTTTCTTCAACCGGGTAGAGGGGCGTGTCTGCTTTTGCTAATTGAAGGGTTTTTCTTTCCCGTGTAGCAGCCTTTACAAAAAGACTTTTTGGATATTGGGTTTTCAGAATATTCGCGAAGTATTCGCCCTTTTGCATTTCACCGAGCGCTCTGTAGGACATGCTGATATAATAGAGCGCTTTATCTGCTCCGTTCATATCGGGGTATTTTTTTAGAAAGTACTCAAGCCTTATGATGGCGGCGTTGTATTTGAAAGTTTTGTAATAAAACTCGCCCACATATACCTCACGGTCGGCAAGTTTTTGTGTCAATTTCTTTATTTTTATGTCCACAACTTGTGCATAACTGCTCGCAGGGAATCTGTTTTTCAGATATGTGAACCTTTCTAAGGCCTTTAAAGTATAAGCCTGGTCGCGGTCAGGGGTCAGGGATAAATTTTCATAACATTCCCCCACCTTAATGAGCACATAAGGGACATTTTCGTCTTGAGGGTGGGCGCTTAAAAAGTCCTCATATACTCCTGAAGCCAGTATATATTCTTTCTTTTCAAAATATACATCTCCAAGCTTTACCATAGCGACAAATGAGATAGGATCAAAGGGATAGTTTTCCCGTATTGCAGAAAAGTTTGCTATCGCCTTGTCATATTTCTTCTGCTTCATGAAATTGACGCCTTCTACGTAAAGATCGCCCGGATTACCCGTCTTTTTTACAGTTTTGGAGCCGCAGGATACGAGCAGAAGGCATGATATTAAGAGTATAATAAGCTTTTGCATGCTTAATTATAACAGAAGAAAATTAATTATGCTATCCTTAATATATTGTGGAAATACGGAGAGCTATAGAGAAAGGATTGGATTATTTTAATATACAGTATAACAATGAGATTTTAATAAAACTCTGTTTTTATGTCGAGGAACTCGGGAAGTGGAATGAGCATATAAACCTTACCGGCATTAAAAGCCCGCCCTCTATCGTTGAAATACTTCTCTATGACGCATTTTTTATGTTCAGCAGAGTGAAGGAGGACAGAGCCATTCTCGATATGGGTTCAGGGAGCGGAATCCTTGCCATCCCCATTAAAATATTAGGCGAAACATACGAGTCGCAGAAAGTGTTTTCCGTAGATAAGAGTCTCAAGAAGATTCAATTTCAAAGGCATATCAAACGAAGTCTTAATTTGAAAGGGTTCACCCCTGTTCAGGGAAGGATTGAAATGCTCGAGCCCATAGGGGTTGATGCGCTTGTAGCAAAAGGGTTCGGAACGGCCGGTGAAATCATTGAAAGTGGAGGCAAGCATTTAAAGCAGGGTGGGAGAGCCTTTATCGTGAAAGGGAAAAACGAAGCACCTCAGGATATTGCAGGCTTTTATCTGGAGGAAGATACATTATACAGCCTTCCTGAAAGTGACAGGGTGTACAGGCTTCATATCTATCAAAAGGTCTGATTACAGCTCGCCTTCTCCTATCTCTTTGAGTTCTATGGAATATTTTTTCATATTTTTATTGTATTCAACGAGTTTTACATCGAATTCTCCGGTTCTTCCTGCTTCAAGTGCCATAATATCGAAATATGTATTCATCGCTTTATCGCCAGCATCCATTAAATGTATGGCAACATTGATCAACATTTCTCTCTCGGTAGTGTTTCTGACCTTCCCGACTATCTTCGCCCAGAATGGTAATGTTGTCTGTGCGCAACAACCTGGTGGAGAAAGAAAAACGGTTTGCCCCTTTAACTCAAGACCATCTGGGAGTATTGCACCGGCATAATCAGGTGCTTCTATCGTATATTCATTCATGTTAAAAACTGTAATTCGTAATTCGTGATTCGTGATTGGTAATACGTAACTCGTAATGTCCTGCCTTTGGCAGGATTAAGGCTTACGTAATTGGTTTTTTCTACTATTCACTATTCACGGCTTTTAGTATACCAAACATTTTACTGTCGTTGACATGTAAAATGTTTTTCTATAAAGTAATGTAAACTGTTATGCTCAAAATTGGCGTCATCTCTGATACTCACCTTGATAGAGTCTCTGATGAGTTTAAGAACATCATGGAAAGGGTTTTTCACGATGTTGATATGATAATCCATTCAGGGGATATGACAAGCCGAGCGGTCTACGACTATCTTTCGAATTGGCGCCTGGGGGCCGTAAGAGGAAATATGGATGATTTTGATTTATGGGATATCCTCCCTGAAAAAAGAGTGGAAGAGATAGGCGGGAAGAGGATAGGGATTATACACGGGAGAGGTTCACCTTACGGATTAAGCAATCTTGTTTTTAAAGAGTTTCAGAATGTTGATATTATTGTTTTTGGACATTCCCATGTTCCTTTCCATAAGAGAAAAGGGAATGTGGAAATGTTTAATCCCGGCGCCTTTAAGGGTTCTCCCGGGCAGGCAGGCACTGTTGGCTTAATTGAGATTGACGACATGTTAACGTTTCGGCACATAGACTTAAAATAATCATAAAGGAGCTTCCCGGCATTTAAAGATGGATACCATTTACCTTTCGTTTGTCTGGCATATGCATCAACCTTATTACAAAAATTTGTATACAGGAGAGTACCTCCTTCCCTGGGTTCTGCTGCACGGTACAAAGGATTATTTTGATATGCCTTACCTGCTGAAGGAATTCAAAGGTTTGAGACAGAATTTTAACCTTGTCCCTTCCCTGCTCCTGCAGCTTATCGATTATGAAGATCTCAATGTGAAAGATAAATACGTTGAGATATTCAAAAAGGCGCCGAAGGACCTCGCTGATTCCGAAAAAGTCTACCTGTTAATGAATTTCTTTAATGCACACTGGGATAACATGATCAAACCCTTCCCGCGATACTTTGAGCTTTTGAGAAAGCGTGGCTTCTATTATCCCAAGGAAGATATCAACAAGATAAGGAGTTATTTCACAGATGAGGATTTTCGGGACATACAGGTACTGTTTTTCCTTTCCTGGATAGACCCTCTGTTTTATGAGATGTATGATAGTCTGAAATATCTGAAGACAAAAGGAAGAGGCTTCAGCGAAGAAGACAAAAAAATCGTTGCAGATGTGCAAAGAGGCATTTTAAAGGGCATTATTCCGCTCCATAAAGAGCTTGCAACGGATGGTACCATTGAGCTTTCCACCTCTCCGTTTTACCATCCTATTATTCCATTGCTTATTGACAACCGGGTGGCAAGGGAGGCCATGCCTAACGTTCAACTCCCGGAAAAGCCTTTTCGTAAACCGGAAGATGCGTCAACCCAGATGCAGAAGGCCAAAGACCTCTTTTATCAGGTTTTTCAATTCAATTCCAGGGGCATGTGGCCACCGGAGGGCTCTGTGAGTGACGATGCCCTTGCATTATATATGGAACATGGCGTTGAGTGGCTTGCTACTGACGAGGAGATAATTTTTAGAAGCCTTAATCTTGAATGCAGAAGGGATGGGAATGGTTTTCTTTTGAACCCGGAGATTTTGTATAAACCTTACATATACGAAAAGGATGGGAAAAAGATTCACCTTATTTTCAGGGATAAAAGCCTTTCTGATTTAATTTCGTTTCACTATTCAAAATCAGATCCCAGGGATGCTGCCACGGATCTCATCAACAGGATTAAAGCAATCGGGAAATCCGTTTCAGGCAGGATTCAGAAACCCCTCATAACAATTGTCATGGATGGAGAAAATGCCTGGGAGCATTACCGGAATGACGGCAGGGATTTTTTTAAATATCTTTATGAAGGACTGCTCAGGGAAAAAGGCATTGTATGTCCCACCGTTTCGGAATACCTCGAAGAGGCAAAGGATACAGGCACTTTCCATCGTTGCTTTGCAGGCTCATGGATCAGCAACAATTTTTCTATCTGGATCGGCCATGTAGAGGATAACACAAGCTGGTCCCTGCTCACCGAAACAAGGGATTTTCTGGGTGAGGCAGACCCGGACAAAAGTAATCAGGATGCCTGGGAATCTATTTATATAGCAGAGGGAAGTGACTGGAACTGGTGGTATGGAGATGAGCATTCCTCTGAAAGCGACGATGTTTTTGATTTCCTCTTCCGTGAAAATCTTTCCAATGTTTACAGATTCCTTGGAAAAGAGCCGCCTGAAAGGCTCAATATACCGGTTATCCTTGAAGATAGGGAAGTAAGACCTGTGCGGGAACCGTCTAACTTTCTGCAACCGAAAATCGATGGCAGGGTAACAAATTATTTTGAATGGATAGGTTCGGGTCTTATGGAAGGGAAGGGGCATGGGGTGGCCATGCATGATTCTGTATTGCTCATTAAAGGATTATATTATGGTTTTAATGAACACTCTCTCTTTTTAAGGGTTGATATTGACAGATCCTTTATCCAGGATGTTGAGGACCTGTCATTTGAGATAGGATTGAACGTTGAGACAGGGTTGACTGTGAAACAAACTTTTGAGGCAAGCTACAGCGTGAAAGGGAACATTGTAAGAAGCACCTTTCCGGTGGAGATGGTTTTTTCAGAGGTTCTGGAAGTGGCAACCCGTTTTGAATCCCTTGGGGTTAAAACAGGAGATAAAATCGAAGTATGGGTCTCGTTAAAGATAAAGGAGATGATGGTTGGAAGGATACCTGTAAGGGGGTACCTCATGATTATCGTTCCTTCAGATAATTTTGAAATGGAAATGTGGTACGTTTAACTACGTCCCGGTTATGACTTCCTGGGTTTTTTGCCGGGAGAGGGTTGGGTTACCAAAGGAAATCTGTCAGGTGCAATGCCGATTTCTTCAATAATTGCGTTGATGGCTGTCATTAAAAAACTTGTGGCTTGAGCAGGGGTGCAGTTCTTTGTAGCTTCCAGGGCAATGGCAACTTTGTGTTCTTTTGTTACTGCATAGTAGGTGAGTGATTTTCTTTGTTCTTTATGGATCGTGTTTTCGCTTCCCGTATCGGTGTTGTTTACCTGAAAATGAAATTTTGCATCCTTTATTTTTGTATTTGTTCTTTGTGCTACCCTCTCTGCAAATTTTTCAAGCTCAAGTTTTTCTCCGTTAGGCAGGTCGAAGTTCGGTGCATCGATCACATTAGATTGTCCCCATCTCGAGGGGTTTCTTCTGCTATCGACCCATGTGGGTGAATAAAATCCGTCTCCCTGATGTACATTTACAACGTAATCAGCTTTTTTGATCAATGTTTTTGCCAGATTCACCACTTTCATGTCGGGATTTTTACTGTTTTCCGGTTGACCGAAAAGGCGATTCATGTCTCCTCCGAGACCATACCGCTTCTTCTTCTGGTTGGCTATTGCGTTTAAACGGGGAACAATGATGAGGTTCCCCGTTTTTAATTTGATATGTGAATACTTTGCTACGACCAATGGGCATGCCTTTTCATCTCCATGTATGCCCGCGAAAACGAGAAGGGTGGGGCCGTGATTTTCCCCGTGAATAGTGTATACCATTACCTCCTGATTTGTTCCACTGAAGAATCTTTGTACCTTCCTCGGTTGTTCAGGTGATGCGGCGGATGCCGTGGCAGTAAAAACAAGCAGAAGAAAACCCCCTGCCAATAAATTACAAAATAGGGTGAAGATTCCTTTTGAGTTTTGAAAGTGTTTCATTAAAACATCGATTCGCCGATAATCTGCCATTTTTGTTGTTCTTTTTTCAGATAAAATATTTTAGAACTTTCAGTCTTAAAATTATCAGAATTGTACTTTTGGTGGAAACGTACAACGGCAACCTTTCCGCCGTATTCGGGAGGCATAAAAACTGCCGGCTCTTCGATGGAGACCTTGATGAATTTCTTGTATTTGTTGACCCGCTCTTTTTGCTGTTTAAAGGCAGCGAAACTCATTCCTTCACCACTTATAAAGTCATGAGAGTAAAGGCTCAGGAATTTCTTTGTGTTTAAACTTTCCCATGACTGTTTCCAGGAATTTAAGAAAGTGGTTATTTCCTTTGAAAAAATGTCCTGGTTTGTCTTGTCCGATGTTTGTATCCTGCTTACGACTATAATAGGAGTGCCCCTCGGTTTTATAAGTTTTGAGATTTCTTCCAGGGCTTTGTTGTCAACAACTATACATCCCTTTGTATTGACTATATCTTTCCCGATATTTTTTTCAGAGTCATGCCCGTGAAGCCAGATGCCATTCCCTTGCCTGCCTTCTTTTCGTGCCAGGAAATTGGGGTAATTCATGACAAAAGCGCCAAAACCATATTGTTTGGGCAGATTTTTTCCGGGAATGAATCTCAAAAAGAAAAAGACACCTTCAGGGGTTGCCCCATCTCCAGGTTTTTGCTTGTCTCTGTGATTTGCACCTGTAAGACATGAATAACTCTTTACAAGGGTGAAGGCGTTATTCACAAAACGGAAAAGATAAAGCATCTTTGTATCCTTTTCGCACAACAATACGTATTCATTTGTCGCAGCAAAAATCAGGGAGGAGGGGATTGTATTGGAATCAAACTGAACCGGGGTTACAACTGGAGGAGCTGGTGTTTTGGCTTTTGCTTCAACCTGGGTCTGAGGTTTGCTCGGGATCTCGGTAGGTTTAGGCTCAGGCTTAGGTTCAAGTTTTGGCTCAGTCTTTGGTTCTGGTTTGGGCGCTACCTCTTCCTGCTTCGGTTTTTCGGGCAGCTGAGGGGTTGGGGCATAAATCCTGTCTTGCTTTTCCAAAACCAGAGCTAAAAGTTTTTTTGTCTCCTGCTGTTCGCGAACAAAAAGGATCAGGAATGTGATGCTTGTGAAAAAGAGAATAATGGTGGTGATGGTGAGGATCTTAAGTGAAAATAATTTTATAAAGGTGTTTATTTTTTTCATTCTCGATTCTGATTTTGTTGTTGGTGTTTAGCGTCACGTATTTTATATGTAACAGATACCCTTTGTCAAACAAATAACCTATAACAAACAACCTATAACCAAACATAGCCATAATCATATTTGGAATTTGGAATTTGATTTGGTTATTGGTTATTTACAAAGTGTCTTCGCCGATGATTTTCCATTCTGCCCCTTTTTTCTGTATATAGAGTACCTTGAGGGAGCCGTCTGAAAAGTTGTCGGAAGAGTATTTTTGATAAAACCTGACAATGGCGACCGTCTCCCCAAACCCAGGCGAGAGGAAAATGCATGGCTTTTCAATATCAATACGTATGAACCGTTTGGTTTTATTCACTTTTTCTTTGATTTGTTTAAAGGCATTTAAGTTTTCTCTATGATTGCCGAGAAAGTCGTTGGAATAATGAGCGAGAAGCTTTTCTGTATTGATACTTTCCCAGGATTTTTTCCATGAATCGAGGAAGGACTCTATCTCTCTCTGTATGTTTTCCCGGACAACTTTGTCAATATAGTCGATTCTCCTGACTATCACAAAAGGCGCTCCATTTTGCCTGATGATCGCGTGAATCTCCTTCAGGGAGTCATTTCCAATAGCTATCCCGAGTTTTGTATTTTCCGGGTCGTTGCTCAGCCCTTTATTTTTTGAATGTCCATGAAGCCATATCCGCCCGTCTTTTTTACCATCTTTAAAATTGAGGAGGTTTGGGAAGTTCAGGACATAGGCCCCATACCCGTAGGCAGGTCGAAGGCCGTCGCTGGAAATAAATTTTGTGAAGAAAAAAATACCTTCAGGGATAGAAGGGTCTTCATAATGTTGTTTATAGCTGTGTATTTTCCCAATAGCACAGGGAAAGGATTTCAGAAGATCGAAGCCGGAATTTCCCTTTTTATAAAGTTGGATAGTTTTAGCATCTTTCTCGCAGATGAGAACATATTCCCCCGGTTCAGCAGAGATGAGATAAGAGGGGTCGGAAGATGCAGATGTTTTCGAAGGGGTTGATATTGCATTTGTTGTTTTTGATATTTCTGCGGTTTTAATTTGAGATGCCTTTTTCCGTGAGTAATCCATCATTTTATGAATTGTATCAGTGTAAAAGAATGCGAAGACAAGACAGAGAAACAAGAGAATAATGATACCAAGCGGAATGAAATATTTTTTGCTTCGCTTTGTCCCTGCGCCTGTCTGTTTCAGGAATATGATGCTCTCATCGTTGATGACGTTTTCCACGGTTTTCTCATCCACAATATTTTTTGATTGGGAGTAGAGGACGAGCAGACATCTGTCACAAATCATATTAATGAGTCTCGGACAGCCCTGTGATGTATTGTGTATAAGATCTACGGCCCCATCAGAAAACTGGAGGGAACCCTTAGAGCCGGCCTTATAGAGCCTGAAATTTATGTAAGCCCTGGTTTCCTTCTGTGAAAAATTTTTGAGCTTATATACGACAGTGATTCTCTGAGACAGATTTTTCATATCAGGTTCGTGTAATGTATCCATAAATTCAGTCTGGGCAAATAGAACCGTATGGAGAATCTTTTCTTTTTCGGTTTCGATATTTGAGAGGATTCTAATCAATTCCAGTAAGTTACGGGAGAGTACCTGCGATTCATCTATGACAAGGATAGTGTCTTTGCCTTTTTTATGCTCTTCTATGAAAAAATTGCTCAGACCGTCAAGAAGACTTTTTTTTGATGAGTCTTCCCAGGAAATACCAAGCTCTCCCATGATTTCTTTTATGAATTCTTCTTCATCCATTATAGGATTAAGAATGAGGGCGGTATTGTACAGGGTTTTATCGAGAGAGTTAAGGAACATCCTGGAGAGAATCGTCTTGCCGCTGCCCACTTCACCATATATGAGGGCAATCCCTTCCCTCTGACCGAGAAAGAACTTAAGATGTTCCAGGGCTTCTTTGTGTGTTTCGGATTCAAAATAGAAACCCGTATCAGGGGTAAGACCGAAGGGCTTTTCAGAAAGGCCAAGATATTCGAGATATGGAATTTCCATGGATTAAATCAATTTTATTTTTTTTGGATACAATATGCAATCATTATTTCATATTATCAGATATTTATGTATAATGTTCCTGTATGATGCTTTCCATCATAATTCCTGCATATAATGAGAGAAATTTTATCGAGGAAGTCGTCCGGAGGGTTATGGATGCGCCTTATGATAAGGAAATTATCATTGTCGATGACGGGTCAACGGATGGAACGAGAGAGTGGCTCAGTTCACAGTTGGAGACGCCGCAAGACCGAACCGGCGAACCGGCGTATCGGCGTATCGGCGAAGAAGAGCAGAGAGCAGGGAGCAGAGAGCAGAGAGCAGGGAGCGAAGAGAAACCCATTACCCATCACCTCGGACAAAAGCACTCCGGGGCAGGCCCATCACCCATCACCCATCACGTGAACGAAGTGAAGGTCATCTTCCACGAAAAAAATATGGGAAAGGGCGGTGCGGTAAGGACTGGCGTTAATGTTGCCAGTGGAGATATTATTCTTGTTCAGGATGCAGACCTTGAATATGACCCCAAGGATTACCCGACGTTGCTTGAACCCATCCTTGAGGGCAAGGCTGATGTTGTATATGGTTCAAGGTTCCTGGGGGGTACCCACAGGGTGCACTATTTCTGGCACTATGTGGGCAATATGCTCATTACCTTAATTTCCAATATGGCTACCGATTTAAACCTTACCGATATGGAGACCGGCTACAAAGTCTTCAAAAGAGAGGTTTTTCAAGGAATCGAGATCAAATCAAACAGGTTCGGGTTCGAGCCTGAAATTACCGCCAAGGTTGCGAGAAAAGGCTGTGTCGTCTATGAAGTTCCCATCTCCTATTATGGAAGGAGTTACGAGGAAGGCAAGAAGATTACCTGGAAAGACGGGGTAAAGGCGGTATTTACCATACTCAAGTATAAATGGTTCAGCAGATAAAGGCAGTGAATAGTGAACAGTGAATAGTGCATGGCAGCCGCAGGCTTTAGCCTGCGTGGAAAGGTTGAAGGCAGTGGATATGAAACCAGCAGAGGGCAGAGAGCAAAGGGCAAAGAGTAAAAAGCAAAAAGGATATAACTCTCCGCTCTCCGCTCTCCGCTCTCCGCTCAATCATAAAGGCTTTACCCTCATTGAATTAATCATCGTTATCATCCTTGCCGGTATTCTTGTTGCCGCAATTGCAGTAAAAATATCGCTTACCCCGTCCCAGACTGCCAACATTACGGCCGTTGACCAGGCGGTTGCCGATATTCAGTATGTACAGATGCTCGCGCTTGGAAACAGGAGCAACAGGAGTATTGTATTTACCAGCGGTTCTGCAACCTACACGATACAAAACAACAGCGGCGTAACGATTGAGACAAAAACTCTTCCCAGTGGTACGTCAGCGGGTACTACCGTGACGTTTGCCTTTAACTCCTTAGGTGAGTTGACGGGGGGATCGAACCTCACTCTCACATTAGGGGGACACACAATCACCGTTTATCGTATAACAGGGAAGGTGGTGACTTCATGAAAAGCAGTGAATAGTGAATGGTGAATAGTGAATAGTAGAAAAAAACCAATTACCAATTACGAATTACGGCCGATTCACAGTTCAAGGGGTCGAGGGGCCAAGGGGCCAAGGGGCCAAGAAACAAGGGTTCAAGGGTTCAAGGGTTCAAGGGTCGAGGGAAAATCATCAAAAACGTCCCACGTCCCACGTCCCACGAACAAAGGTTTTACCCTCATCGAACTTATTATTTTCATCATCATTGCCGGGATATTCCTCCCTGCTACCTATATAGCATTTTCCTCTGCCATGAAACAGGGGACACAACCCGAAGACTATACAAGGGGAATGCTCCTTGCCGAACAGACCATGGAACTTGCTACAAAAAGAGGGTATACCCAGCTTGCATTAGATATAGCAGCCCCTCCTACATGTGCTGCTATTGGCGTAAGCGCCCCGGCAGGGTGGAATATAAACACAACCTGTGCCTGGACGCCATCGTTTCGTTCGTTTAATGGAACCACCTTTAGCGCTTCTGTCCCTGCAGCACCCTACATACAAATTGTAGTGACAGTAACGACTCCGGCTCCACAAAGCAACACCTATACGTCAACGGGGATGGTCACCAATCATGCCTTCTAAAATGAATAAAGGATTTACCTTGATAGAAATGATAATAACAATCGTAGTCCTTGGCATATTGGGTGTTTTTACCTTTGCCTTTTTTGGAAATTATGTGAGCACATACACGCAGATGAGAGACCGGAGAAACATGCACCAAGAAGCAGTATATATCATTGAAAGGATATCAAGGGAGCTTAGGGATGCCACAACAGTTACCTCAACAAGCCCCCTTTCTTTCCAGATACCGAGTTCTGCGTTGGCGACAGGAGGAGATACAAGCACCACAATCTCGTACAGCCTCTCGGGAACCCAATTGAACAGAACCGGAAACATCTCAGGCAGTATACTCATGGGCGACAATGTGAATGTTTTTACCGTGACAAGTCCTGTTGCAAACTGTTATTTCATAACACTTCGGAGGGGTACGGGTACTGAAACTGAATACCAGACAGTGGTATGCCCGAAAAATATCCCGTCACCATCGGGCTTTGGGGGGAACTATGCAGACGTTTTTTAATAATAGAGGCGTTTCCCTTGTTGTGCTGATTGTAATCATGCTTGGCATGGCCCTTATAGGCGGAGGGGTTGCCACAATTATGTCGTCGAAGCAGAAAAGTTATCCCTTTGCGCTGAATAGCTTCAAAGCCTATGAGATTGCCAATGTGGGTATTGAATGTACTATAGCGTGGGTACAAGATACGAGTAATCCAAATAAAGGTCTCCTTACGTTGGTAAACAACCTTACAAATATATCTTTTGGAGGCGGCACCTTCTCGACGGTAATAAGCGGTACATCCCCAAATGAAATCCTGACCTCTACCGGCACCTTTAACAACATGAGTCGGGTGGTGACCCTGACAAATTTTGCCACCTATGCAGCTTCGTCCTCGTCAGGTGATGTAAATTTTGATAGTCCTGCAGACATGGCGGCCAGTTTTGTCCCGATGGAGTCGCAATCCGGTCAGGCGATTGTAGTGAATGCGACAACCGGCGTAATAAGCCTTGGCCAGGGGGAGGGGGCAACGGAAACCTATGGCGCTATATGGTATGGCGGGAATAGCACTGCCGGGAATTGTGTTTCGGGGAGTTGTGATTTTAGAACCGGTTTCAGGGCCTATTTTGTTTTTCAGTTTGCCACCGGTTCAACAGGTGACGGATTTACCTTTGCAATCATCAATGGCGCCAGCAACACTGTGAGCTCTATCGGAGGCGATACTAACATGGGAGAACTCATGGCGTATGGTGGTGATTCGCGTTTATACGACGGCAGTGGATATATCAATGCATTCAGGGGTGGCACCGGAAACGGTTTGCAACCGCCAAAATTTGCCGTTGAGTTTGATATTTATCCAAACCCCGGAGGTTGCTCTCCTCCCTCTGATCCCTGTGGTGCGGGAAGCAGGTGCGACGACCCTTCAAACGAGCACATGGCATATATCTTCTGGGGGGATAATAACAGGATAAGCTGTCAGGATTATTACACCAGATGGTTGAGCTCATTTTCTTTTCTGGCTAATACAGTTGTCTACGGAACAACAGGGGGTAATACCTACCTGTACCGATCAAGTGCTGGGACGAGCAGTGCAACACAACCGACATGGCCATCGACCCAGGGGGCAACGCGGTCCGACAATACCATTACATGGACAGAGTATACATGGAGGCCAAGCCAGCAATACACACTGACCCCTCTTGACCGGGTTGTGCCCACAGCACGGAATGGACATCGCTACAAGGTTTACGATGTTCAGGGTAGTGGTTCAAACAAAGGAAAAAGCTCCGGAAGTGAGCCCAGTTGGAGCACAACAACTAACTGGATATCACCGTGGGACAATAATGTAAGATGGCAGGAAAACGGCGCCATTAATTTCGTTACGAACTCTTGTACCTACGATGACAACAAACATACTGCCGGCACCGGAGGAAATACAGGGAACAGTAGCGGCACCGGTCCGACGAACACAACATCAAGCAACAGTTACTACACAAGCCCTACCAACCCGACGACTTGGCTGGCAGACACAGGTAACTCCTCTACGGTGAACCCCAAATACGCTTACAGGATGGAGGTGGTTCGCAATTCCGGCACCCAAACTTACACAATCAGGTCATGGATTAAAACCTGCACCGATGGGACGGCAAATTGTGACATGTACACGAACGATGTTTTTGGCAATGTATCTCTCGATTATGATATGTCCTGGTCTAAATCGACAGCTTACTCTGTGGGTACAGTTGTTTACCCTCCTACAACTGCAAATGGGCATCATTATATCTGTACAACGGCTGGTACGAGCGGTAGTACAGAACCTGCCTGGCCAACCGGCTCAGGGGCAACGCGCACTGATGGCACAGTCGTGTGGACTGAGTATGGTTCCTATGGTCCCTTTCTGGAAAGGACAATTACACTTGATTCAACATACAATACCGCATTCAATAAATTCCTTTTCGGGTGGACAGTGGCTACCGGCGCTGCCACTCAGATTGCGGATGTAAGGAAATTCAGAATCACATTCAAACCGTAAGCCCCTGTTCCTAACCGGGGAGTGGTAACAGTGAATAGTGATGAAGATAGTGAAACCGTACATCGTACATCGTACATAAGTACTTAGTGTTTTTAAACGATGTACTACGTACGAACGACGAACGACAAAGTAAGGGTATTAAAGTGGATAGGTTTTTGACTAACGACTGTTCACTGTTCACTAAACAAGGAGGATAAAGAATGATTGCACAGAAAAAGGTTGAAAGTCCGGAGTTTTTGTACCTGCCTCTGGAAAGTATTATTGTGGAAGAACAGATTCGCTCAGGGATTGATACGGAGAGTGATTCCTTCAAGGCCCTTATGGAGTCCATTAAAGACCGGGGTATCTTAAGCCTGTCCTTGTAACACCGAAAGACGGCAAATACCTGCTCCTCTGCGGAGAACGCCGTTATCTTGCCGCACAGAAGCTTGGACTCCCATCCATCCCCGTTCGGGTCATCGATGCAGTAACTCAGAAGGATGAAATCCTTGCCTTCCAGTTGACTGAGAATCTCCAGCGGGAAGACTTTAATCCAATGGATCAGGCAAAGGGGATATTGGCATATATTCAGGCGAAACATCCCGACAAGGGATATGATGTAGATGGGGTAATGAGCGACTTAATAAAATACGATAGAAAACCCGAACTTGTGTCAGACAAATTTCGTCGCAACTGTTGCGACTGCTCTTCAAATCTCCGGAAAGTCAACAAAGACGCTGTTCAACGGGCTATCACTGCTGAAACTTTCTCCTGAGATTCAGGCCGAAATCCGATCAGGAAATCTCCCCGTTTCCCAGGGGTATCTTTTCGCTGCAAACCTCGATTGTCCCGATCTTATGAACATCTTCACCACAGTCATACAAAAACCTGTAACCAATGCCACCCTGAGCAATCTGCTCACAGCATACAAGAAGGTCAAGCCAGCCCCAGGTGTTACAAAGCCCATACCTATGAAGAAGCAGATTGAAAGCTTACGATCCTTTGAATCACGCATTGAAATGGGTATTGCAAAATACACAAAGCCCGACCTTCTGCATGTTTTCTGTGCTTTAGTGGAACTGCGGATACCGATTGCCCCGGAACCTGCGCCTGAGAAGAAAAAGCCCCCTCAGGTGTGAGCAAGAGGGAAGAACCGAACCTGCGAAGAAGTTGTTATTGCAAAGTCTGGGAAACCTTTGGCTCGTCTTGTTCCTATTAACAAAAGCATCCGGAAGCGAACCACCGGAAGTGCAAAGGAATGCGTTTTTATGACAGAGAGTTTTCGAATTTATTCTGTTAACCAAAGCCTTGACTTTTATTCTACATATGATATTATGAATTTAATAAATTCATAAATTAATAATTATAGGAGGTAAAATTATGTCTTTAGTTAAGGTAAAAAGGCATTCTCAAATTACAATCCCTAATGACATCAGGAAAAAATTTAAAATTGCCGAAGGTGACTATTTAGAAATTGGGGAGCACAATAACGAATTAGTGCTTAAGCCGGTTAAAATGATTCACCCGGATGAAGCCTATTTCCACACTAAAGAATGGCAGGCAGGCGAGGCTGAGGCTGACAAGGATATTGCCGAGGGTAACACAATAGGTCCTTTTGATAATATTGGAGATGCTTTGAATGCCCTGAAAACTGCCAAAATATGAAGCTGCTCTTTACTAAAAACTTCATCAGGAATTACCGTAAATTGCCCCAGGATATCCAACAAATAACAGATAAACAATTGGAGCTTTTATTATCCAATCCAAAACACCCCTCTTTGAATTTAAAGAAGATGCAAGACCCTCGGGACATTTGGGAATGCAGGGTCACCATGTCATATCGCTTCACTTTTCAAATCGCAGAAGACACCTATATTCTCCGGAAAGTTGGCACCTACGATGTTTTGAAAAACCCTTAAGGAATATGTTTTTATGTTTGATGTGATTATTCTCCATACCTATGCGTTTTTCCTTGAATATTTTTAAAATTCTGGTAAGAATAGTAATAGTAAGAGTGGTAATGTAAAAAATCATGAAAAACTTTTTTGCCACAGACAAGAGCGGACAAAAGCTGGACGGTATTTTATATCGGCTGCCGACCTTGCACCCGATATACTCCATGCCCTTCGGGCAGAGTGAAAATTTAAAGATTACTCATCAGAAGTTGTCCACTCCTGTCCGCATTTGTCGAGCGCAAGCGGGCGGCAAAATAGGGGTTTGACAAAGCGGTAAGAGTAGTAAGGAGGAATACCTATGAAAATAACGTCAAAAGGACAGGTAACAATACCGATTGAAATCAGAGAGCAATTAGGGCTATTGCCCCAGACCGAGGTCGTATTTAAAATTACCGGAAAAGAGCTGCGTCTGATAAAAACGAAAGAAAACCACGGACGGGGAAAAAATATTGTTGAAAGAATGCGCGGGAAGGGTACAATAAAAATGACTACCGATGAGATTATGGAATTAACAAGGGGCTAAGCTTGGAAATCCTTGTGGACAGCAATGTTATCCTCGATGTTGTGACAGAGGACAAAAAGTGGTTTCAATGGTCATCAGACACATTAGCCTATTGTGCAAATGATAATATTCTTGTTATTAATCCGATTATTTACGCTGAAATATCGATTTGTTTTAAAAATATTGAAGACCTCGAAGAAGCGTTGTCGCCGGAATATTACAGGAGGGATCAGCTTCCATGGGAGGCGGCATTTCTGACAGGAAAGTGTTTTATCGACTATCGCAGAAAGGGAGGAGAAAAACATGCTCCTCTACCGGATTTCTACATCGGCGCTCATGCTGCTGTAACTGGGATGTCGTTGCTCACAAGGGATGATACGCGATACAGAACATATTTTCCGAAGCTTAAACTAATAGCACCTGGAGTTTAACCAATTTGGATCAGCTTGGCATAGATATAGGAACAGTCAGCGTTAAGTACCTGCGATGGAGAGGCAAGAAAGAGAGAGGGACTATCATCTCAAAGGGGAGTTATCCCTACACCGGTGATTATGCTAACTTAGCAGAAATCTTAGACGATATTGTAATAAAAGAAGGCAATGAGCTTGAAGTCTCGATAGGCCTTACCTCGCAGGATATACAAAAACGGATTTTTACAATACCAATACTTCCGAAGAATGAGCTGAAGGATGCCCTTAACTGGTCCGTATCAAAGGTGTTGTCCACGCCCCTTGAAGAGATGATCTATGAATTTTCAATGCTTGGTGAGGTTGACGAAAGGGGTACAAAAAAGCAGGAAGTGCTCTTTACGGGTATTCAAAAGACGGATGTCGATAATATCCTGTCTGTTATCAACCAGGCAGGTTTTCAGAGGGTCAGTCTACTGACGGATATTGCCTTTACCTTTGCACCGGTTATGGAGAAGGACGACAAGAATTCTGTTGCCGTTATCGATGTTGGCGGCAGACAGTCCGGTATTTATATCTTTTATAACCGGGAGTTGTGCTTTGTAAGGGATATAATGACTGCCTCCGAGAGCTTTACTGATGCCCTTATGAGTGGCCTGAACCTTCCTTATGATGATGCCGAGAAGTATAAACGTGATTTTGGATTTCACGATGAAGCCCTCGTTGCTTTAAGTGTCCCCCTTGAAAGGCTGTCAGGGGAGATTCAAAGGACTTTCAGTGTATACAGCCAGAGGTACCCGGAAAAACCGGTAAGGAAGGCGTTTATCACCGGTGGAGGGGCAAAAATTCCCGGTTTTTCCAGTAAACTGGCAGAGTCTTTGATAGAAGAGATAGATGTGTTGCGTCCTCCGGTTGACATTGATGATGAGTATTTACCGTCTTATATTCTCTGTGCCCACCATGAAGGCCTTATCAATTTGCTGCCCGAAGAGATCAAGGCACAGGTTAAGCAGGAGATTTACAGTAAATGGATCAGGATCGGGACGGTTGCAATGGTTTCGGTGCTGATTGTATTTTCTTTGAATATCTTGAACAAAATGAACCATGCAAATATTTCCCTTCAGGCAGAGAAAACTGTCATTGATGGAAAAAAGAAGCAGTATGTTACATTCTCGAATTTGGCAGCGACGGGTACCCAGTACAATGAGTTTATGGCAATTCAAAATGAAATCAAAAAGAAAGATGTCACATTTATTGCCTTGATGAAATATCTATCTGTAACGTTACCGGAAAACATACATTTGAAAGAATTAGAGTTTGACAGATATAACAAGATAATTGCAGGTATTCCGAAGGATCCAATAAAGGAAGCATTACTCAAATCAGAGAAGACCATTAAAGAAGGAATGCCAGGGGTTTTCAAAGAAGCCCTGACCGGCGATCCCCAGAAAGATGCTGCTGCTGCGATGGCTGCCAAGAAGGCTGCCGAGGCATCCGAAAAAGATTATGGTATAAAAATAATGGGATATATTTATGGTGATGTCGATTTAGCGGAAACTGCCCTGATGAATATATTGGTCAGATTACAGAAAATGGGTTTTTTGTATAACGTTGATATTGCCCAAAAAGAGATAAAGGATATCAAGGGGCAAAAGGTTTTGGAGTTTATGCTGACCGCACGGTGTATGATGTATGAAATTTAAATTCAAGATGTTCTATGTTTGGCTTGTAGTGCCTGTGATGATTATTGTTTTATGGGTTTTTATTTTCTATATGCCATTTTCGGCAAAGATAAAACAGAAAGAGAAAGAACTTTCGAATCTGAAGCAGGAAGAACAAAAAATTGAAGTGAATATCAGAGACGCCATCGATGTAAAAAAGCGGAAAGAACAGGTTAAATCGTCAATCATTGAACTACAGATGCAATTACCTACGATCGACGAATTCCCGGATTTTATGATCGGATTACTTAAGGATATAAGAAAAGAGGCAGTATCCCTGAGCAGCTTTAGCAGTAATTTTTCATCACTTGAAAGCAGACCCGGGTTATTGCTCGTACACCCGGTTTTTGAAATCGGCCTGAAGGGCAAATACATAAATATGGGGAAGTTTCTCGATGATCTGGAGGATAGAAAGGTCTATAGAGGGATTTTAAAAGCAAAAATATCATACGATGAAAAGGAATATCCTGCTCTAACGGGAAAATTTGCGGTAGAATTTACAGCAAGGAGGTCGGGTGTCCTTGAAGGTAAGTAAACCGGTTATTTTTACCCTTGTATTTGCAGTCGGTATTATTCTCTATCTCTTTGTATTTTCCGGGAAAAACCCCCCGCCTGTTCCGGCGCCGAAACCACAGGCGGGCCAGGCTGTCCCTGCACAGCCGCAGGGCGCTGCAACAGGCGTGCCTGGCGCTCTGCAAACGCTTCTTGGTGCTCCGCAACCAGCCGCGGGGGCAGAGAATCCGAAGCTCCGGGCGCAGGTTTATGCTAAGCTGAATGATGCGGCATGGGGGAGAGACCCTTTTGCTTTTCCTGGGTACGTTGAGGAAAGGCTTAACGAACAACAATCAAAAGGGTCTGCCAGGCTTGTTGCAATTATCAAAGGAAGGAACGGGAAAGTTGCTATTATTGACAATGAAGTTGTTAAAAAAGGCGATATGATTGGTAGTGAAAAAGTTCAGGAAATAGGCGATGATACGGTTGTCCTTATTAAAAAAGGTGTGAAAAGGGTAATCACGATTGAAGAAACACCGGCAACAGATATTGAGATAAAAGTAAAAAAGAGGGGAAAGTGATGAAAAAGCTCTGTTGTTTTATTGCATTGTTGTGTATTTTTGTCTCCTGTACCCACACGGAGAAGGCAAAAGATACCCCGTCCCCTGTGAGCCAGTCCTTGGATATCGCCAGTCCTGTAAGCGCATCAGTGGAGCAGGAAAAGAAGATAGAAATTATTAAGCCAAAGGAGCTTTATTCCTTTTCTTTAAGAGAAGCCGATGTGAAGGATGTACTGCGTGCCATTGCCAAACAGACAAATTACAATATGGTAATAGAACCGGATGTGGAAGGCGAATGCACGGTTGATTTGAAGGATGTGACACTTGAAAAGGCGCTTGAATATATTGTCGAGCCATTGGAATTCAGCTATAAGATAGAAGGTAGAACAGCATATGTTTCAAAACCCAAACTTGAGACAAAGATTTTTCCCATCAACTACTTAGCGTTGAGAAAGACAGGTTTCAGCACTGTGTTCGGGAATACAGGAGGAACATCAACGGGAGGGGGCGCAGCTCCAACGGGAGGAACGTCAACTACCTCCGGGACAGGAGCCGCCGGAGCCGGTGCTTCAGGGAGTACCGTTATTCTGAGGAGTGAAACGGACTCAGATATCTGGAAAATCCTTGAGGAGAATGTTAAAAAGCTTAATTCCAAAGAGGGCACAGTATTTGTGAATAACCAGGCGAATATGGTAGTTGTCACCGATTACCCCAAGAACGTGAAGTCAGTGGTTAGATTTCTTGAGGGCATCGAGGCAATAGTACACAGGCAGGTAATGATCGAGGCCAAAATCGTGGAAGTTCAGTTGAACGATGGGTACAAGGAGGGTATCAACTGGCAGCTTCTTAATGGCAAATTATGGGATTATACCATAAATGTGGGTCAACAATTGAGATCCCCCATAGTCCTGCCGGGCGGGGCTCAAACCGCCACAGATTCGCCGTTTTTTGCCTTTTTTGTAGGCGGTCAACACTTGGACATAAACAATACCTTTGTTGAACTTCTGAAAACCCAGGGAACAATAAATATCGTATCCAGCCCCAAGATTGTTACCATGAATAACCAGAGGGCAGTCATCAAGGTTGCAAAGCAGGATGTCTACTTCGATGTCCAGCAGAGCACCGGTTCGGGAGCAGCCACGCCTACAGTTACTTACACCCCCAGGTTTATTAACGTAGGCCTCATACTGGACGTTATTCCCCAGATAGATGACATCGGGAATATCATCCTGAATATCCATCCAATGCTTACCAACAAGGTAAGTGAAGTTCTACAACCGATCAATACCGGAGTAGGCCCTACTACATATACCTCGGTCCCTGTCCTCGATGTGCGGGAGACGGATACGATGGTCAAGATGAAAGACGGTGACACGGTTATCATTGGAGGTCTTTTACAGGATTACAAGAAAAATGATGTTAAGGGGATACCGGGACTCATGTCGATCCCGCTTTTTGGCAAGTTGTTTTCATATACAGAAGAAACATCAACAAAAGTTGAGTTGGTAGTACTCCTGACGCCGAGGATTATATACAGCGGGGATAGGAAATGAGCATTATCCTCGATGCATTAAAGAGGGCGCAGGAAGAGAGAAAAAAGATTACACAAATGGGGTTTCCCAAGCTGAGTACAACTGGGTCCCTCGACAAAAAAAAATGGACCTTCTACGGAGTTGCAGGCGGCCTTGTATGTCTTATTCTCATTGTTTTGTTTTTCCCTTTTCAGAAAAAACAGGTACAGGTACAAACCGCTGCAGTAAAGAGCCAGCCCGTTACCGTTGCTGTCCCCAATCCCCCCCAATCCCCCCCTTTACACCTGTCCTCGCAAAGCGGGGGAAAGGGGGGCGAGGGGGGATTGCAGCCGGTAGTCTCTCCGGCTAAGGCCGAAGTTCCGGCAAAAAACGAGACTAATATAAGCGTTCCCACATATCCTGTCGCCTCAACCCAAGATAAAAAGGTTACGGACTTCCAGCCTTCACAATTGAAAAAACAGCCTGAAGCCGGGAAAAAAGTTGTTGCTGCCTATGTCCCTAAACGGAAGGCCGCGCCGAGACAGGCACCGGATACTCAGAAAACGATGTTACCTCAAGAAGATACACGGGTAGCGGTAAAGAAGGTTGATGACGAAAAAATCATGAATACCTTCAACGAGGCAATCGAAGAGACAAAGATCGGCAGGTTGGAGATTGCAAAGGGATTATATCTGAGCATCCTTGAAGAAAAGCCTGATTATGTTGAAGCCCTCAACAACCTCGGTGTCATAGCCATGAGGGAGGGTAACACGAAAGAGGCCCTGCTTAACTTCAGAAAATGCCTGGGATACAAGAAGGATTATGCAAAGGCATATAATAACATCGGGCTTGTTATGATGAAAACAGGAGACACCAAGGTTGCTGAAGAATATTTTGAGAAATCTATCGAGATGGACAGGGACAAGGTAGAGCCTTATATAAATCTTACTGCTATTCTAAGGGGCGAGAAAAGGTATGACGAAGCATCTAACTTGTTGGAATCATTAATTAAAAGACCTGTAAAAGACGCATCTGTCTATCTGTCTCTGGCAATTATAAAGGATGAGATAGGGAAGTATAGCGATGCGATAAAATACTACAGGTATTACCTTAATGCCGGGGGTAACAGGAAAGAAAGAAACACAGTCGTTAACAGGTTAAAGATACTTGAGGAAAATCAAGCTACAGCAAATCGTTGAGAGAGGCGCTTCACAGGGGGCAAAGAGTATCTTCCTCTTTTCGGGTTTTTCGCCCCTTGCCAACAGAGGCGGGGTTGTGGGACTCGGTGGCGCAGAATTGGACGATGATGAGATAGACGGCATCCTCCAGACCACTACTACAAAATGGCAGTACGAAACATTTAAAGCGCAGAAGGAACTTGATTATAGCCATACAATCGAGGGATTAGGACGCTTCAGGATAAGCGCATTTTTTAAGCATGGGGGTATCGGCATTGTTTTGCGGCCAATCCCGTATGAAATTCCCCATTTCGATAGCCTCGGACTTCCGGCAATATTAAAGAAATTCACAACGTTTAATCATGGCCTTATTCTTATCACCGGCTCTGCAGGGAGCGGAAAATCAACAACCCTTGCAGCTATGGTTGACCTCATTAATCAGCAGAGGGTCTGTCATATCGTTACCATTGAAGACCTTATTGAATTCATTCACAAACCGGAAAAATCCATCGTGAGTCAGAGGGAGGTTGGAAGGGATACGAGGTCATATGATGAGGCATTGAAAAGGGTGCTCAGGGAAGACCCCGATGTGGTTGTCGTCGGTGATATAAGGGATGGGCATGCCATGAAAGCAGTGCTCGAAATCGCTGAGACAGGACACCTGACTCTGGCGGCGCTGCATACATCCAGTGCTGTTCAAACCATTCAAAGGATTATAGATTTTTTCGGGGAGACGGGGGGATTCCAGGGCGGAAAAAAACAAATTAGAAACCAAATAGCCAATGTGCTTATAGGCATAGTATCCCAGAGGCTGTTGAGAAACATCGATGAAAAGAGATTCATTTGTGCCTGTGAGGTATTAATAAATACCCAGTCTGTGAAAAATCTCATCAGGGAGGGGAGGATTCACCAGATACCCCCGGTTATGGACATATCGAAGTATGAGGGTATGGTGACAATGAATAATGCGCTTCTCGAACTCTATGAAAAAAACCTGATTAATGTGTCAGATGCAATTGAGTATTCGTCAAAGGAAAAAGGTTTTATCGAAAAGGTTATCGAAAAGACCTCATCACAGAAGGAATTATTCGGTGGAGAGGGGTTTTTCAATATTCAGAAAGAGACGGTTCTCTATGAAGCTGATTGCAGCAGGAAGAACCTGAGTTATTTTGATTCATCCGGCAACCTGATCAATACCCCCTTAGGTCTGGTTTTCAGGGATAGCGGGCGTTCAAAAAGTGACCTCCACTTTATCGTTGATTACACGATTGTAAACGGAAGGAAAGAACCTTTTTCCGTAAAATCACTTTTTAGCCTTACCTATAAAATATTAGATGTTAAGTTGGGGAAAAACTCTTATAATTTTAGTATGAAGTTATTTACGAAGGAGAAAGAGGCGATTGAGATGCCGAATGAGCCTGCAAAACTAATGAATGACCATGACTGGCATTCCCTGGTAATACCGGTTCCAAAACCGTATGCCGGAACAATGTTGAAATACTATATGCTGCTCTTCGAAGACGATATCAGGGAGATTGTGTTTACAAACATATATTTTGTATAGGGGTTGCGATGAATATAATTGACATGCTGTATACCATGATTGAAATAAAGGCATCGGATTTACACCTCATAAAAGGTATCCCTCCCGCGATGAGGGTCCACGGTGACCTTGTTTACCTGAACAGGGAGCCCCTTACCGAGAACAGTCTCATGGCTATCCTGAACGATACAGTGAAGGATGAAAACAAAAGAAACAGGTTTATGGATGAAAAAGAGTATGATTTCGCCTATGAGCTTGGAGGCGAGGCCCGCTTCAGGTTTAACTTATATTTTCAAATGGGCTCCATCGCATTTTCGATACGTCATGTACCGATGAAGATACCGAAGCTGGAGGACCTGAATCTTCCAAAGATTTTAAGGGAACTTATTAAAAAACAAAACGGACTGATCCTTGTTACGGGCCCGACAGGGAGTGGAAAATCGACAACGCTCGCCGCAATGATTGATGTGATTAACCAGGAACAGCCCCTCCATATCGTAACGGTAGAAGACCCTATTGAATATGTGTACAAACCGAAAAAGAGCATTATATCGCAACGGGAAGTGGGGGGTGATACGCAATCCTTTGCAAGCGCCCTGAGGCATGTTTTACGGCAGGACCCCGATGTTATCCTTATCGGCGAAATAAGGGATTTAGAAACCATGCAGGCGGCTATTACGGCGGCTGAGACCGGGCACCTTGTGTTTTCAACGCTGCATACAACAAGTGCATCGCAAACGATAGACAGGATTATTGATATCTTTCCGCCTTACCAGCAATCACAGATACGTTCGCAACTCTCCATAACACTCCAGGCTGTGGTTACACAGAAGCTTATAAAAAGGATAGACATGAAGGGGAGGATACCAACCACAGAGATTCTTATTGCAACACCGGCCATACGGAGTATGATAAGAGAGGGCAAAACCCAGCAGATATATCCTGCCATTGAAATGGGGAGGGAATATGGGATGCATACGATGGAGCAGGGCCTCAATGAGCTTGCAAACAGGAAGATTGTACAGCGGGAGGAGGAAAGGTGATTCAACGAATCAGAAAACGATTAGGTGAAATTTTATTAGACGCAAACAAATTATCTGAGGATGACCTTCTCAGGGCCCTCACCGAGCAGAAAAAGTACGGTGAAAAGCTCGGGAAAGTTATTATTAAACTTGGGTTTTTGTCTGCGAAAGAGATCCTCGATATAATAAGTCAACAGCTCCATATACCCATTGTTAATCTCGACAACAAAGAGATACCCGAGGAACTTCTAAAATTGCTCCCGCAGGAGCTTGTGAAAAACCATATGGTGCTGCCCATTGAGAGGCGGTTTAATGTATTAAGACTTGCCATGGTTGACCCCCTTGACATTAATGCCATGGACGAAGTTGCAAGGGCGGTAAAAATGGAGGTTGAGCCCTGTATTGTCACAGATGCTGAGATGAAGCGCGCCCTCGAAAAGTATTATGGTTTAAAGACTCTTGTGGAAGAGACCCTTGAAAAGATGAGAGAGGGCGAAGACCTTACTTTGGTAAAAGAAGAAGATGAGGACAAAGAAGAACTTATATCTGTAAATATGGCACAGGAAGAACCTGTCGTAAGGTTTGTAAACAGCCTTCTTGCCCAGGCGTTGAACGACGGCGCCAGTGACATCCATGTAGAACCTCAGGAGAAGCGGATGAGGGTGAGGATGAGGATAGATGGGAAATTGAGGGAGGTGCCGTCACCTGAAAAAAAGATGTTTCTCCCCATTATCTCAAGGATAAAGATACTTGCCGGAATGGACATTGCAAAGACAAGGATCCCGCAGGACGGTAGATTTAATATCAGGGAAGGCTCAAAGGAAGTAGGGTTGAGGGTCTCCACCTTTCCCACTATTCATGGAGAAAAGGCAGTTTTAAGGCTTCTTGACAAGAGTGCAGCCCTTTACGGTATAGAGAAGCTGGGATTCCTTCCCCATGATGAGGAAAAAATAAAAATGGTAATTCAAAAACCTTATGGATTTATCCTTTCAACGGGACCTACGGGAAGTGGTAAATCTACAACCTTATATGCCATTTTAAACCATCTGAATTCTCCTGAAAAAAATATAATTACCGTTGAAGACCCTGTTGAGTATACCCTTGACGGGCTTGCCCAGGCACAGATTAATCCGAGGGCAGGTCTTACCTTTGAATCCGGTTTAAGGTCCATATTGCGTCAGGACCCGGATATTATCATGGTCGGTGAAATCCGTGACAAAGAAACAGCAACAATCGCAATCCACTCTGCGCTTACCGGTCATCTTGTCCTGTCTACCCTGCACACCAATGATGCGCCGGGCGCTGTATCGAGACTCGTGGAAATGGGGGTCGAACCTTTTCTCGTTGCATCATCTGTTTCATGTGTCATAGGTCAGAGGCTCCTTCGAAAAATTTGCGAAGAATGTAAAACAGCCTATCACCCCATACAGGCAGTCCGTGAGAAATTGAACATTGGTCCGGATGCGGTGCTCTACAAGGGGAAAGGATGTCCTGTATGCAAGTATACGGGATACAAAGGAAGGACCGGTGTATACGAGGTGCTTGTCATGGACGACGATATCAGGGAGCTCGTTTTGACAAAGATATCCAGCGATGCAATAAGAAAAATAGCCATGGATAAGGGCATGATGTTAATGTATGATGATGCCATGGAGAAGGTTCGTCTTGGCCGTACCACATTGGAAGAAGCGTTGAATGTAACGCAGGTGAATTGAGAAAATGCCGTACATCGTACATCGAGAAAGGCTCTTAACGAAGTACGAACGACGAAGTACGAACTACGACGGTTTATAAGATATGGCGAAATTTGCCTATAAGGCACGGGACGAAAAGGGCGCTTTGATAACTGGTGTGATGGATGGTGAAAATAAAAGGGCCATCTATACGCAGCTTGATACAATGGGTCTTTTTCCAATTTCTGCTTCTGAAGAAAAGAAGGGCGCATCATCCTCTATCAACACAAACTTTGCCATATTCAATAAGGTGAAGTATGATGACCTGATATTTTTTACACGGCAACTCCAGACGGTTGTCAGGGCAGGCATCCCGCTTATTTCCGGTCTCAAGGCGCTTGAAGAGCAAACGACAAACTCGAGGCTGAAAGAGGCAATTAAAAACGTTTATCAGGACATTGACAGAGGGCAGAGCTTCTCTGATTCACTTGCAAAACATAAAAACGTATTCCCTGAAATCTATGTGAGCATGATACGGGCGGGAGAAGTGAGCGGTTCCCTTGAGGAGGTATTTGAGCGCCTTTCGGGTGTCCTTGAGTTTCAGATGAAGACCAAGGAGATGCTGAAATCAGCCATGCGATATCCTATGTTTGTCATCATTACACTTGTAGGCGCATTTGTTGTGCTCATCAAATTTGTAGTGCCTAAATTTGCAGACATTTTCAAAAGTGCAAAGGTTGCGCTTCCCCTGCCCACAAGGCTTCTCCTGTTTATGAGTGATATAGCCCAGGAGTATACCCTGCCTGTAATAGTATTATTTATCGCAACCGTGGCAGCCTTTATCTTTTATAAAAGGACGAAGCAGGGCGCTATGACTATTGACAGGCTGAAGTTAAAAGTTCCCATCATCGGTCCCATTATCCTTAAAATATGTATGAACAGGTTTGCATTTATGCTGGAAAACCTCGTCAGAGCAGGTCTCCCCATTGTTCAAACATTAGCGATAGTATCAAAAACAGTAGGGAACGAATTTATAGCAAAGAAGATCGACGAGATAAGCGGAAAGGTTGAAAAAGGAAAAGGTATTACAAAACCCATGAAGGAGGCGCAAATTTTCCCTCCCCTTGTCCTGCATCTTGTTTCGACAGGTGAGGAGACAGGTGGACTTGAAGAAATGCTGCGGGAAGTATCCATACACTACGACAGGGAGATTACCTATTCGGTAACCAGGCTTTCGGCATGGATAGAACCTATTATGACAGCAGGGCTTTCTATTATGGTGTTGTTCATGGCGCTCGCTATTTTCATGCCATGGTGGAATATGATGGGGGCATTAAAGGGTGGTGGTTGAAAAAGTTTTTTAAAGACCCGAAGAATTTACGCTACAGTTTAAACACTATTATACCTGTGGTAGTTTTTCTTACCAGTATCCTTGCTGCGGTTACAGCAAGAAGTTTTTATACAAATCCCAGGACAGACTATATCTGGATTATCTCCGTATCGCTCTTTGCTTCTCTCTGTTCATTATTTGTGGTTCTTGCGGTGACTCAACCCCTTAAAGAATTGCTTACCCGTGCCGAACAGCTTGTGCGATTTCAGGGGAAGAAGTCTGAACGTGGGCAGATGATAGAGATATATCAATTGATTGAAAGATTAATAGAACTTGTGAAATCAGAAGAAACAGGAAAACGCGGAGACAAAACAAATGTCATTGAAGGGATAGAGAGACTTGATTACCTGCTTCCGCTGGGCTATATGTCACTTATGGTTGCGCATGAAGTAAGGAACCCCCTGAGTACAATTACCGGTATGAGTGAGCTTTTAAAAGAGAAGATGGAAGGTTCTGAGACTAAAGCATATGCAGACGCTATTTTGGATGCCGCCAGGAAGATAGACGTATTTACGAAAGAACTCCTTGATTTTACCGATGCCGAGCTTGAAACGGATGAAGTTGATATAAACAGGATAGTGGAAGAGGTAATAAAAGCGGTAAGCAGGGATTTTAAGGAAGTAGAGTTTGAATTTGAAAAAGGAGATGCTGTATTATTTGTTGGAGATTCGAACAAATTATTTCAGGCTATACACAATATTATTAAAAACGCCTTTGAATATGAAAAGAGCGGTGGTTTTGTAAGAGTGAAAACAGATTTTAGTGACCCTGTAACAATATCTGTCTTTAATAAAAGCTCATCCATAGATGAAAACGACCTTGACTCAATATTCAAGCCCTTTTTTACAAAGAAGAAGGGTGGCAAGGGGTTGGGCTTATTCATTGCCATGAGAAATGTTAAATTACATGGTGGGGATATCAAGGTCGAAAGCGGGGAAGGGGGCACGATGTTTACGATACAGCTACCTGGGGACAGGTGAAAAGTGGAAGGAAAGAACCGAATCGGCGAATCGGCGAAACGGCGAAACGAGCAATTCATTTTCAGATTTCCGATCACGAATTACGGCCTCTAACGAATCACGGATTTGTTTTCACTTGAACCCTCGACCCCTATTATTTTGGAGAGATATGAACGAAAAGATTGTAATTATTGAAGATGATCCCGGTGTGAGGTTTTTCCTCGAAGAGGCTCTCAAAGGGGAAGGCTATACCCCTCTGTCTTTTGAATCGTATGAGGATGCATTCCTCACCGTAGCAAATGATATCAGCCTAATCATTATGGACATAAACCTCCCCGGTATTGACGGTCTTTCAGCGATTGATGAAATTAAAAAGAAGACAGACACTCCGATTGTCATTATTACAGCTTATGGAACAAAGAAAAACGCCATGGAGGCAATCCAGCGCGGCGCCACGGATTTTTTTATAAAGCCCATTGCCCTTGATGAACTCAAGATTGTTGTGAAGAGAACCTTGGGTACGAGAAAATTAATAAAGGAAGTGGAATTATCAAAGGAAGAAGAACTGAAAGATTACATATATCATGGGGTTGTGGGCAAATCTTCGGGTATGCGGGAAATCTTCAGGAGTGTTGAAAGATTTGCCGACAGGGATATCACGGTCCTCATTACCGGCGAGACCGGGGTTGGCAAAGAGGAGATTGCAAAACTGATTCATACCTTATCGAAACGAAAAGGTAAACTTATTACGGTAAATTGTGCATCTATTCCGGATAATCTGTTGGAAAGTGAGCTTTTCGGATATGAAAAGGGCGCTTTCACGGGTGCAGTACAACAGAAACAGGGGAAATTTGAGCTAGCCGATGGTGGGACGATCATTCTGGACGAGATAGGCGAGATGAGCCCCTATCTCCAGGCGAAATTGTTGAGGGTCATCGAAACAAAAGAAATAGAAAGACTTGGTGATATCAAAAAACGAAAAATCGATGCGAGGATCATAGCGACTACAAACAAGGAGCTTGCAAAGGAGATGAAGGAAGGCAGGTTCAGAGAGGACCTTTATTTTCGTCTTGCCCAGATTCATATTGTGATCCCGCCATTGAGAGAAAGAAAAGAAGACATATCTGTTTTGATGGACAGTTATCTGGTTAATATCTCAAAAGATGCAGGCACATTCTTTAATATCTCAAAAGACGTATGGAATCTGCTTCTTGAATATGACTGGCCCGGGAATGTGAGAGAGCTTGTAAATGCAATAAAGAGGGCAGCTATTATGTGCGATGGAAACCTGATTACCCGTGACGATCTGCCTCTTCATTTAAAAGGTGATTACAGGCTTGACGGGAAGGCATATTCCGATACGTTGCTCGATGATGCGATATCTGCCTTGGAAAAAAGAATGGTCATTGACGCACTGAAAAAGACAAACGGTTCCCAGGTAAGGGCTGCAAAACGCCTTGGGATCTCCGAGCGGAGCATGTGGTATCGGGTAAAGAAGTATGGTATTTTAGATGCAGTGAATAGTGAATAGCTGATGGTTTACATAATATTCCAAAGTTCAGTTGACGGTTGTTAGCAAATATGCTAACCTTTATTCTATGAGCTACTCTATTGAGTATTTTCATTTGCGTGTCAAGGCTGAGATCGAAAGCTGGCCCGACGGTATATTGGCGGATTATGCGAGAATTGTAGAGTTGCTAATGGAGTTCGGACCTAATATACATATGCCGCATTCACGTGCCATTGGTGGCGGACTTTTCGAGTTGAGGCCACGCGGTAGGGAAGGCATTGGTCGAGCGTTGTATTGTTTTATTGCCGGCCAGCGTGTTGTGATACTCCATGCATTTGTAAAGAAAACACAAAATACCCCGGAGCAGGATTTGAGGATTGCCCGGAAAAGGATGAAAGAGGTGCAGAATGGCTGAATTGAAATATCAACCTATTTCCCATGACCACGAGGTATTTCTCAAGAATGCCAAAAGGCGGGAAGGGTTCAGGAAGATATACGAAGATTTGGGAGAAGAGTACACCCTTATCCGTGAGATGCTTGCGGCGCGTTCAAAAGCGGGCCTTACCCAAGAAGCTGTCGCAGAATTAATGGGGACGACTAAAAGCGCCGTTTCACGCCTGGAATCTGCGGGCAAGCATGCTCCTTCCCTGACCACCCTCAAAAAGTATGCTCATGCTGTTGGTTGCCATCTGGAAGTCAAATTAATTCCAAGTTCATCCTTGCCGCATGGCTCATAACTCATAACTCATGGTTTATGTCTCATAGCTCATGGTTTTAATACCTTTGCTATCAGCTATGATCTCTGAGCTAAATTGTTGCTTTGCTACAATTTTTGTAGCTCCACACTCCCGCTATATGCTATACGCTCCCCGCTCTAAGCTCTACGCCTGTTCCTGTCCTCACGCAGTGGGGGCTCGCTTGGCGGGGGCTATCCGCTATCCGCTCAACGTCCTGAACGTGGCATGAAGGTTGCAAAGTACATTGTCATGATTATCAGGAAGGAACAGGAAGGATATTAAATGGAGCATTTTCTTATGATAAAGACATTGAGGGAGGTGAGAAAAGGCAACGATTGTATTGTTTCAGGGAATTTAAGACGGAAAGAAAAAAATAAGGAGGCATAAAATATGAAAACATTAAGAAACAACAAAGGTTTTACCTTAATCGAGCTTATCATAGTCATCATCATCCTTGGTATCCTCGCAGCAGTTGCAGTCCCGAAGTACATTGACATGCAGACCCAGGCGAGAAATGCAGCGGCAGACGGCATCTTAGCTGGTTTAAAGGGTGCAGAGAGCGTTTTGTTTGCAAGCCAGCTCGTGGGTACGATTCCTGCTGCAAACTTTACCGGTGCTAATGTGGTCGCCAATGTTACGGGAGTGACATTTGCCGGCACAGGTCCCTGGACTAACGTAATCAGTACTGTAACCTACACCTTCACACGTACCGGTGGCAACGCCACTGAAGCTGGAACATGGGCCAGAACGCCATAAGGGGTTAAAACCATGCATTGAACGATGTACGGGACGATCAATTCGGCCTCCGTGCATCACTCAATGCTAAGCATAGAAGCAAATGCCGTTGAAACAATAGTTTTTGAGAACAGATTGTGGGTGTATTCGAGATGAAGCTGAAGAAAATGGACACACGAGGATTTACACTTGTTGAGCTTATCATAGTCATCATCATCCTGGGCATCCTGGCGGCCGTCGCAATTCCGCAGTATATTAACATGCAGACCCAGGCGAAAGATGCGACAGCCGACGGTATATTATCCGCTTTGCGGAGTTCTGAAAACATTCTGTTTTCTGGTCAGCTTACCGGTGTGGTTCCTGCTGCAAACTTTACCGGCGCTAATGTGGTCGCCAATGTTACGGGAGTGACATTTGCCGGTGCCGGTCCCTGGACTAACGTAATCAGTGGTACCACCTACACCTTCACGCGTACCGGTGGCAACGCCACTGCTCTTGGAACATGGGCCAGAACGCCATAAGGCGAGCATCCTGTGTGCCAACCACATGAGCAATAAAAAAATAAATTTCATAGAGTGGTTCAAAAACAAAAGAAGCTTTGTACTGCAAAGCGTCAAGGGATTCGTCCGGCTTGCCAGTACCGAGTGTATCTTCGGTCTAACCTGGTATCACGTGTTTTTTATCGGAAGCCTTCTAATGAGCGGATTCTACTATTTTGTGAGGTTGCCTATTGTCCCGCTTGATACTGATTTGTGGTACCACCTCAATAGCGGAAGATATATACTTGAAACCAATTCACTGCCTCGTAATAATTTTTTCTCGTTTATTTCACCCGAGCGGCCCTGGACAGATTATTTCTGGTTGTTTCAGGTCCTGGTATTTAAGGTTTATGACGTATCAGGTTATTATGGCCTGATAGCTGTCCGGGCACTACTCTATCTCGGAGTAGCCCTGATAGTGTTTTTCTATATGACCAGGGTACCGAGAACTGCCAACTCAGATATCTATATATTGACCTGCTTTGTGCTTTATTTCCTGTTTCTCCAGGGACGGTTTCATATTATACGGCCGCATATGTTCACGTATCTGTTCATACTCTCAACCATTTATATTATCGAATTTCGGCTCCGGAAAGCCACCTATATCTTGCCCTTTCTGATTGTATTGTGGGGCAACCTGCACGGTATCGAATACCCGGTACTCCTGCTGATTGTATTTGCGTATGTTGCTGAGTTCATAATTACGCACATAAATTCCAAGACCATTCCAGCCAGAAGGGAAGTTCTGTACCATGCAGTTATAGCTGTTTCGCCCACTTTTCTCCTGCTTAACCCATACGGTATAAGCCTGTTGCGTGTGCCCTTCGTCGCCACAGACTACGCGTCTCTGTATATAACAGAGCTCAGAGCCATACCAGTGCAGGATCTGTTTTCCTTGAAGGTGTTCAGCGGAATGTCCGCTGATTTGACGGTATTCAATTTATTGCTGCTGTTGGTAGTTGTTGCTTTTCTTACGTGTTTGGTGAAGCGACAAATAAGAGTAAGTCACTTTATTATGTGTGTGTGCGGGATTTATCTAATGCAGAGAGGACTGAGATTCCAATATGAATTCGCGCTTCTGTCGTTGCCGCTTCTGATGGATAATTTTCCGCGAATTACCTTCCCCCGCTCGGACAGATGGAAACAGGTTATGTATATCTTAGGCATATCTTTGATCACAGTTCTGCCATTCGTAGTTATGAAACACGGTCTTCGTGTTCTGCCGCAGTACCCGGTGTCTCATATTAATCTGCCACGGGGAATTGCAGCATTCCTGAATCAGGTATCGGTTGGTGGCAATGTCTTGAATCATCCCAATAATGGTGGCTATCTTCAATGGATGCTGTATCCTAAATGCAAGATATTCATGGACATGGAAGTTCCTTTCCTCTTTACAGATAAGGATATGTTCGCTGCCCTCAACCTTTTCTCCAGCAAGCCGGTTTTGAAGAAGGTATTGGACAAGTACAATCCTTCCTTCATTACGGTTCCACAGCATAACAGGGAGTTCAGGACGGTGATATCAGGATTTCCACAATATCGACCAGTTTTTTTTGACGAAGCCGAGATACTTTATATTAATAGGGATCTCCTGCCAGAACTTGCTGTTGCCTACGAGTTAAGAGCGGTTGATCCTTGGGAATTTCCAGGAAGAAAGATGGAGTCTATCGCAAAAGCCCCTGATCGTAATGAGATAGTCAAAGAAATAACCCGACTGCTTGAGGTCTATCCGGATGGTCTCCTGACTAACCAGCTTATGGGAGAAATTTGCAGCAGCGAAGGCAATTACAGGCAAGCCCTCAAGCATGCAGATACCATAATCAAAAATTTCCCCGAAGTGTCAGTTGGCTATTCGTTGAAAGCGGCATCGCTTCATAAATTGAATATGCCCTCAGAAGCAATGGATAATTTACAATTAGCATTACTGAGAGCTAACAACGAAGAAAAGAGACGTATTTACAAACAAATGAGCTTGATAAGTATTGAAAAAAGGCTCTATCGCCGAGCATATGAATACGCGGGGGAAGCCATTAATCCATTTGCCTCAGACACCAATCCGGTCGAGCTCTATCAACTTGGATCGACAGCTTTCCTGGCTGGAAAAAAGAAGAAGGCGGTCGAAATATTGAAAATGGGATATACCAAAATTTCAGAAAGCGATATCGAATGGAAAACCAAGTATGAAAAGTTGTTTATCGAGTTGAATGTGAACGACAAAATAGAAGACTGGTAATTGATGGGAGCCAAGAAACGCGATAAGTTGAACTACGGCCTTAAAATATCCAACCCTCCAATCTTCCTGAAATATTTTTCGTCATAGGTGTATACGGTCGAAAGGGGAAAAGAGGCAGGCTGAAGGTTGAAGCGAGACGAGGGGAAAGCAATCTCAAGTAGTTGCAGATTCACTGAAAATTGTTGTTTGTCGGGATTAAAACGTGAGTATTTAAGAAAAAAGGTATATAATAAGTCCCCATGCGGAAAATCATTGTCGATATCGATAATACACTCTGGGATCTGGCGCCGGTCTTCTATGAAAAATTGCATGATGTCAACCCGGACATTCCTCCTCCCTCAGGATGGTATGCCTGGGATTTCTGGAGGGGATTTGTTTCGGAAAGGATCCTCTATGGGATTTTGAAGGATATTCATTCCAGACAGGATGCCTTCACCCCCTATCCCGATGCAAAGGCATTTCTTGCACATTTAAAGGAAGAAGGATTTTATATCATCATTGCAAGCCACAGAGAAAAGGGGACCTTCGATGCTACCCGGAAATGGTTGATGATAAACGATCTTTCATTTAATGAAGTGCACTTGAGTTACGATAAAACCGTCCTTTTTAATAAATGCTGGGCAATTGTTGACGATAGCCCTGTTACCCTCGAAAAGGCAAAGCAGGCGGGGATTGTGAGGGTCGGCTTGCGGAATGCCTGGAACGAAAAAGAAGATCACCCATTGTTTAATAACCTCATGGAAGTACTCGATTATCTGCAGAGTCAATGCGTGCAACGCCTATAAATTAACCCCCACTTTTTTTGTTTATGTGATTTTAATATCTTGACGAAAAGTGTTTAGATGATATTATTGAGATGAGGCATATCAATTTCATTAAAATGCAGGCCCTGCGTGGGGAAACTTAAATGAGAGGCAAAAAACCTAAGGAACAAAAAGAGAATAACCAGTTTATGCAGAAGGAATGGGGAATATTCTTCAATGGGATGGTTCAGCCCGCAATAATACTTGACCCTCAGCACGGGATTATTGCAGCTAACAAAGCCTCTCTTGATGCCATCGGAAAAACGGAAGAGGAGATTCTCGGAACAAGATGTTTCGAACTCTTCCATGGAACCGATCGTCCCCCTGAAGGCTGCCCCTTTGAAAAAATAATATCTACGGGACACGCAGAAACGATAGAAATGGAGATGGAGACACTCCACGGCACCTTTCTGGTATCATGTACGCCGGTATATGATAATTCGGGCCGGTTGCAACGGATCATTCATGTGGCCACGGATATTACCGAGCGGAAGAAGGCAGAGAGGGCATTGCAGGAGTCGGAAGAGCGATACAGGGTTGCCATTGAGAACTCTAACGACTGTGTAGCCATGGTGAAAGAAGGCAAATACATATACGTTAATAAAATATTCCTGGAGACCTTTGAATTAAAAGATGGTAACGAAATATTAAACAAACCCTTCGGCAGTTTTGTTCACCCTGACGACCGTGAACGAATGATCAGTTATAACACAATGCGGAACCGGGGAGAACCTGCACCTTCCAGATATGAGTTCAGGGCTGTGCGAAAAGATGGTGGCATAGTCTATTTTGAAGCTTCAATCGCCATGATTACCTACAAGGGGGAAAAGGTTGCCCTTGCATATCTCAGGGACGTTACAGAGCGTAAGACAGCAGAACAGGCGCTCAGGGATAGTGAAGGGAAATACCGGAGCATCTTTGAAAATGCCGTTGAGGGAATATTCCAGAGCACGCCTGAGGGGCGTTTCGTCAGTGTTAACCCCGCAATGGCGAGAATGTGCAGGTATTCTTCTCCGGAAGAGATGATTTTCGCCATTGCAGACATTGGGGGTCAGCACTATGTGAGACCCGAAGAGCGCGAGGAATACAAGCGTCTCATGGAAGGACAGGGGGTTGTAGAAAACTTTGAACACGAGATCTACCGGAAGGACGGCACAACACTGTGGGTTTCCACAAGTTCAAGGGCGATAAGGGATGAGAAAGGCAGGATTATCCGTTACGAGGGAACCCATGAGGACATTACAAGCCGGAAAACCATTGAAGAAGAGTTAAAAAAGAATGAGGCTATGCTGCAGGGCATACTCCGTGCTGCGACTATCGGGGTAGGACTTCTCATAAACCGCGTATTCGTGTGGGTAAATAACTACGTTACGGCTATGACCGGCTATTCAAAAGAAGACCTCATAGGAAAGAGCGCACGTATCCTTTATGCGGATAATGAGGAATTTACCCGTGTAGGAACAGAAAAATATGCAGAAATCAGAGGTAAAGGAAAAGGATCTATAGAGACGCGGTGGCGAAAAAAAGATGGAACGGTTATAGACATTTTTCTCAGTTCTGCAGCCATAGACCCATCGGATTTATCCGTTGGCGTTGTTTTTACAGCGCTGGACATTACCTCGGGAAAACATGCAGAACAGGCCCTCAGGGCAAGCGAAGAGAGGTTCAGAGAGCTTGCTGACCTCCTTCCGCAGACGGTTTTTGAAACGGACAGACAGGGTAATTTTACATATGTGAACCGCCATAGTTTTGACCAATTTGGGTATACAGAGGAAGATGTGGCAAAGGGTATGAATGCTGTTGGCATGGTTGTCCCTGAAGAGCGTTTAAGGGCCATGCAAGATATCGGAATAATAATGAAGGGCGAAATGGTGACCGGAAAAGAGTATACGGGCCTGCGCAAGAATGGGGAAACCTTTTCCATGTATGTCTATTCTGCCCCCATCGTGAAGGAAGGGCAGCCAACAGGGCTGAGGGGTATCGCCGTCGATATCACGGAACGAAAAACGGCAGAGGAGGCGTTAAAGGAATCAGAGGAACGCTACCGTACTGCCATGGAAAACTCTAATGACGGTATCGCCATCGTGAAAGGAGATACCCATCTCTATGTCAATAAAAGGTTTGTCCAGATCTTTGGCTATGACAGACCGGAAGATATTATCGGAAAGCCTGTGGAGATTGTGGTCCACCCCGATGATGTTTCAATGGTAACGGAAATGAGCAGGAATAGGATAAAAGGGGAAGAGGTGCCCTCAAACTATGGATTTAAGGGGATAAAAAAGACCGGCGAAATTGTTTATATTGAAGTATCTGCAACAACAATGATGTACCGGGGTGAGACGGTAAATATCATATTTTTGAGGGATATTACGAGACGCAAAGTTGCAGAGGAGGCATTAATTGTCTCGGAGGCGAGATACAGGGTAATCTTTGAGAATACGGGAACGGCAACGATGATTGTGGAGGACGATACAACGATATCCCTGGTAAATACGGAGTTTGAAAGGCTCTGGGGGTATTCAAAGGCAGAAATTGAGGGCAAAAAAAGCTGGATGGAGTTCGCCCACAGGGATGACCTTGAGAGGATGAAGGAATACCATAGATTGAGAAGGATAGAGCCTGATGCTGCTCCACGCAGCTATGAATTTTTGTTTGTAAACCGGAAAAGTGATGTAAGAAATGTTTTTATTACATCTGCAATGATCCCGGAAACAAAAAGGCATGTGGCGTCCCTTATCGATATCACAGAACGAAAACACGCTGAAGATGCAAAAATAAGGCTTGAGATGCAACTCCTTCAGGCGCAGAAGATGGAGGCCATCGGTCAGCTTGCCGGCGGTATAGCACACGATTTCAACAACATTTTAACCACAATCATTGGATACAGCGATCTTCTGCGAATAAAAATGGATGTAGGCGACCCTACCAGGATTTATGTTGAACAGATACTCGCGTCGGCGCAAAAAGCTGCCCAGTTAACTCACAGTCTTCTGGCTTTCAGCAGGAAGCAGGTTATCGAACTGAAGCCGCATAACGTGAATGATATTATCCATGCAGTGCAAAAGATTCTGGCGAGACTTTTAACTGAAGACATTGAATTGAAAACCGACCTTGCCGATGCCGATTTAATGGTACTGGTAGACGAGACACAGTTAGATCAGGTGTTGATGAACCTTGCCACGAATGCAAGAGATTCAATGCCGGATGGCGGCAGGCTTTACATAAAATCACGGCAATTCGTTATGGATGATGGTTTTGTTAAGAGGAACGCCTTTGGCAAAGAAGGAACCTACGCGCTCATTTCTGTTTCTGATACAGGTATCGGTATTGACAAGGGCATGATCGACAAAATATTTGAACCTTTTTTTACTACGAAAGAAGTGGGTAAAGGGACAGGGTTAGGTCTGGCAATTGTGTATGGCATCATTAAACAGCATAACGGACATATAAATGTCTATAGCGAGCCGGGAAAAGGAACGACATTCAACATATACATCCCTCTCGTGAGAATAAAGTCAGAGAGACCCGCAGTAATGGTGAAGGAGGATATTAAAGGCGGAAACGAGACGATTCTCCTTGCTGAAGATAATGCAGATGTAAGGATACTTACAAAAATGGTACTTGAAAGCAAGGGGTATACAGTTATTGAAGCCATTGACGGGGAAGCTGCCATAAACACCTTTGAAGAGAACAAAGACAGAATTGGTATGGTTATTCTTGATGTGGTAATGCCGAAGAAAAACGGGAAAGAAGTGAATGAAGCAATTCAAAAGATAAAGCTTGGCACTCACGTGCTCTTCATCAGCGGCTACACTGCCGATATCGTCTTTGATAAGGGAGTAAAGAATATTGGAATAAATTATATCTCAAAACCCCTCTTGCCCGATGAACTTTTGAAGAAGGTGCGAGCCGTAATCGACAAAACGTAAGACCCCTCTTTACTAATCACCGTTAATCAATTATATTCTTGTCCTGATGCTCACAGTAACCAACCTTACCAAGACATACGGCAGGCAGGTCATCTTCGACAACGTTTCCTTCATGATAAACCCCGGTGAACGGATAGGTCTTGCAGGGAGGAACGGCTCAGGGAAGACGACACTTCTCAGGCTTATACTCGGGGAAGAAGAGTCCGATTCCGGTGATGTAGCCATTCCGAAGAATTATGGAATCCGTCATCTCTCTCAACATATAAACTTCACCGAAAATTCTGTTTTAAAAGAGGTCTGTCTCAACCTTAAAACCCCTGAAGACGGGAGCGATGAGACCTATAAGGCAAAATCCATCCTTTTTGGTCTTGGTTTTGAACCCCATGAGTTAAATAGTCATCCAAAGATTCTATCAGGCGGTTATCAGGTGAGATTAAACCTTGCAAAGATCCTTGTATCAAAGCCCAACCTTCTCCTCCTCGATGAGCCCACAAACTATCTTGACATTGTATCGGTGCGATGGCTGATTCAATTTTTACGAAATTGGAAGAATGAACTGGTCATCGTGACTCATGACAGGGCATTCATGGATGCCATTTCAACGCATACAATGGGTATTCACAGGCAGAAGATAAGAAAGATAACAGGGGGCACGGAAAAGCTGTATCAACAGATATTGCAGGACGAAGAAGTCTATGAAAAAACACGAATCAACGATGAGAGAAAGAGGAAAGAGTTAGAGCAGTTTATTAACCGCTTCCGGGCGCAGGCCACAAGGGCCAAGGCGGTGCAGTCGCGAATTAGAACCCTGCAGAAAACGGAAAAGCGTGAGAAACTCCATGAGGCGCGAAATCTTGATTTTGAATTTAAGGCAGCGCCCTTTTCCGGGAAGTGGCTCATGGAGGTGGAAAACATCTCCTTCTCCTTTTCGGAGGATTCGAATCCTCTCATTGAAGGGTTTGGCATGGCGGTGAAGAAACACGACAGGATCGGTGTAGTCGGAAAAAACGGCAAGGGAAAGACTACCTTTCTGAGCCTGCTGGCAGGAAAACTTCTCCCGAAAGAGGGGACAATCAGACCCAACCTGAATATGAAGCCCGGTTATTTCGGACAGATGAATATCGACCGCCTTGACCCTGAAAAGACCGTTCTTGAAGAGATATTGAGTGTCCATCCCGAGCATAGCCTTGGCGCTGCAAGGAATATCTGTGGTTCTATGATGTTCGAAGGTGATAATGCATTAAAGAAGGTTTCCGTTCTGTCAGGTGGTGAAAAGAGCAGGGTCTTGCTTGGGAAACTGCTTGTGAGTCCCACGAACCTTATATTGCTTGATGAGCCGGACAATCATCTTGATGTGGAGTCTGTGGATGCTCTTGTTGAGGCCATAGATGCATATAGTGGTGCTGTTATCCTTGTTACACACAGCGAAATGCTACTGGATGCTGTTGCAACGAGGCTGATTGTCTTTGACGGCGGCAGGGTGAGCCTTTTTGAGGGCTCATACAGTGATTTTCTTGAACGTATCGGGTGGGAAGACGAAAGGGCAGGAGGGGAGCTTGAACCTATTGAACGTGCAGAAACGAGAAGCAAGGTTGTAAACCGGAAAGACATACAGAAAGATATGAGACGAATGCGTGCCAGGATCATCACAGAGCGGTCCAGGGCATTGAACCCGTTACAGAAAAAAATAACTGAACTTGAAAACAGGATAACAGCGCTGGAAAGACAGATAGAGCAGGACAATGCATCCCTTATAAGGGCATCACAGGTAGGTGAAGGAAAGACAATAGCATCGCTGTCTATTGCGATTCACGAGGCAAGAAATACTATCGAGACGCTCTTCGATGCATTAGAAGAAATGACACATAAATTTGAAGAGAAATCGAGGGAATTTGAAGAACAATTAAGGGTGTTAGTAGATTAACCGTTCAAACAGCTTAAGCCGTTCCCCGGGCAGAACCGTTCCGGGACAGACAAACCGCTTGAACCGTTTGAACGGCCAAGAGAGAGTGATGTGTGATTGGAGAACGGAAAATAATTGAAATAATTTCAAAATAGGTTTACTCTGAAAAAAACATGCCGGAGAGAATATATGAAAAAGATGGTATTACCAATATTATTTCTTTTGTTCACAGCAGGAATAGCTTATGCCCAGCCTGACCCCTATGGACGGGTAGATACAACAAACCTCGGGAATATCAGTCAGCAGAACTATGAAACTGCGGTGCTTTCCACATTTCGACAGAATGTCCCATCTGTGGGCGTGGGAATAGATATGAGAAATTATGGTAATATGAGTATGCAGGACATACAGGATTATCGATCCTCCGTCCTTTCGACGTTCAATCAGTATGATCTTAATAGAGACGGCATGATCAACAGGGAAGAATTCAATAAGATGGACAGAATGGGCAACGCCATGGATTTTGACGCTATTGACAAGAACAAGGACGGATATATTTCCAGCGATGAGTTGTCACAAGCGATGCTGGAAAAGGCAACCGGCAAGAATAAAGATGTGCCTGTGAAAGATGCCAGGCAAAGGCAGGATGAGGCGTACCCCACAGTGAGGGTACAGTATGATGAAATTGAGGGATATTATGTCAAATAAATTCCAACACCCTTGGCATTCCACGGGTGTTGGAATTTATGCTGCGAGCATAAGCGAGCATGAGGGGGAGGCTCTATCAGCTTTTGCTGCTGGAGGGGGCGACGCAAGCCCCAGCAATAGAGGCAGGATGCCAGGAGAAAAAATATGAAGATAGCGGTTATAGTTTTTGCATTTTTATGTATATTGATTGGAAATGCATATTCCCAGGAGGATGCATTCGAAAAGGCTGACCTCAATAAAGACGGTTATATAAGCAGGGATGAATACGATGCAGCGGTAACTTCAAAATTCAACGAATATGATGCTAACAAGGATGGCGTTATTGATAGGCATGAATTCAATACAGCAAAAGACCCTAATGCGGCTATTGAGTATGAATTTTTGGATAGAAATAAGGATGGAAAAATAAATATGGACGAATTCAAGGCTGGCGCCACGGACAGGTATAATATGTATGACCAGAACAGGGACAACCTTCTCAGCAACCCTGAATACAGGGGTGATATCGGTTTTCCTATCCTGAAGTTGTATTTTTAAACTATTACAGGGGCTCACGTCGCCCCCTCCACGGGCAAAGCCCGCGGAGCCTCCCCTTCTCGCTCACAGCGTGAGCTATTCAGGGGCTTACACAGGGGATCGCGTTGTAATGTCGCGGGCAATCACAAGGAAGCCCGTTAATTTTTTACGGGAGTATAAGCGCGTTGCGAGGAATTCAACGGTTATGTAACTGTTTGAATTTGTTTTTAATCTCACCACTACGGGTTGTATCATTTCCTTTCCTGAGCGTGCATTCTCGAGCAGCACCATAATATCCGGTACCTCATCAGGGTGCACAAGCGCGGTGCAATGCTGCCCGTGCCATTCATCCGTAGACCATCCTGAGATAACCCCAAAGGCGGGGTTTAAGGAGACGATGATTCCCTCGCTATTGATGGTAGAAATAATATCTTTAGCGCCCGTAAAGACATTCCGGTAGCGTTCTTCTGATTCCTTCAGTGCCTCACTGCTTTTTTTTGTATGGGTGATATCAGCGGTAACGTGGATAACGCCGGTAATTTTTCCCGCGTTATTTTTCAGCGGATTTAACGATACCTTAAACCAGTTGATATTTTTCGACAGGACTGCTGTCTCTCTTTTTCTGGATTTGTACATGCGCAAAAAAGGACAGCCATCAGCGGGTCTCGTTGCGCCATGAAAGAGTTCATAGCATTTTTTTCCAACGATTTTTTTATAATCTTCCTTGAGCAGCCTTGTTGCGGCCTGGTTGCAGCGGATGATGGTCTGATCTATATCCATGAGCCAGATGGCATCCTGAACTGCGTCGAGGGTGTCACGCCATTCTCTTGCTATGGACCTGGACGTTTCCTCTGCCTGCATTCTCTGTGATATTTCCTGATTAAGCTGTCTGTTTATGATTCTTATTTCTGCCAGCCGTTCATCCACGAGTTTTTCAAGGCGCTCGTGTGCCCGGTGATTGTGCAATGTTTCGGGTTTTTCGTCCGTATGAGCTTGTTGCTGTATTTCCCCGAATTCTTCTAAAAGTTTTTCTCGTATCTTTTCTTCCTCCTGCATCTACATCTCCCGCATTTTTAACCATAAATGTATTGTTAATTTAATGTATTGTCAAATCTTATTGAAGACCATGGAGCTGGCAACTTCACGGACCTTTTCTTTGTCATACAACAATTCAACCAGTTTCAGCGCGAACTCTATTGCGGTTCCAGCGCCTCTGCTTGTAATACAGTTGCCGTCAACAACAACGGCATTCTCAACGGAATCTTTAATATCCAGTTCATGCACAAATCCGGGATTGCAAGTGGCCTGCCTTCCATCAAGGAGTCCATGGGGCTTAAAAACGACCGCAGGGGCTGAACAAATGGCGGCATAGAGTCTTCCTTCCTGTTGCTGGTGTTTTAACATAACTGTCAGTTCTTCGGAATCCCGCAATTTTTCTGCTCCCGGCATACCACCTGGCAATGCAATAAGGTCATAGTTCTCATTTATACAACTGCCGATTGGTTTGTCTACAATGAGTTTTATTCCCCGCGAGCATGTCACCTGAAACTTATTTACCGATGCCACAGTAACATCTGCACCGGCGCGCCGTAAAACATTGGTTATGGTTATTGCCTCCAGTTCTTCAGTGCCATCTGCAACGGGTACCAATACCTTCTTTTCCATTTCACCCTCCTATGCAAACCCATTTTATTATTCGATGTTCCAAGTTTAACGTCCTCTGTTTTTACCCTTGAATCTTGAACACTGAACATCTAAACCGGTTTATTCATACTGAACCTGCAAGGTTTATTGTATCATTATTTTAACCCTTATTTTAGAGTTTTCACACAAGGTTTGAGAGGGCCTCCCCCCGGGGTCGGGGGGAGGCAAACGGGGGTTGGGGAGGGGAAGGAGTTTGAAGACAGCCCTACAGTAGCGCTGTTTTTAAGAATTCGCTTTCTGGAATGCACTCTTTGGTGCATTACAGATAGGACAATGCCAATCTTCGGGAAGCTTTTCGAATTCTGACTTCTCAAGCTTTTCTTCATACTGATAACCACATACAGAACACATATAAACCATAACGACCTCCTTATTTATGTCATATTTGGATCAAGCTTCTTATTTTCTTTGCATTTCGGACAAATGCCGTAAAAATCCACATGGTTGCCAACTATTTCATAACCACATTTTTCGTTTTCCTGTAAGTCAAGGGAGAAATAGGAAAAAACATCAATGATTTCTTTGCAGTTTAAGCAAATCAAATGGTGATGCGGCTCAGGATTTGGATCAAAACGCTTCTTATCGGAATCTATGCCGAGCTCCTTAACAACCCCTTTCTCTTTGAGGGTTTCCAGTGTATTGTAAACAGTGGCTATGGACATGGTTGGAAAATTTAATGCAATTGCCCTGAATACATCTGCTGCTGATGGATGAGAGGTGTTTCCATCAAGATAACCAAGGATTGCAAGCCGCTGTGGGGTTAACTTCATATCAATATCTTCGCGTTTAATCATTTATCACCTGAGAACGTTATCTTTATGAGAATAATTATAATATAATAAAGATTATTGTCAAGTAATATTTATTAATTAATAGGTATTTTTTGATTGCTTTTTTATAGACTATATGTGCCCAATTTGATAATTTTTTGTCGGTTTGGTGCCAATTATTCAAACTTTCCTGCCTGTGCCTTGGCCGAGGCAGACAGGTGTAATTTGGAAGATTGATGATTGGTTATTTAAAATGGAGGATGTCATGAGAGCGTTTAAGTGGATGGTGATAACGTTGTTTTTTGTATGCTTTATTTACTCAGGTGTCATCTGGTCTCAAGAAATAAAATTAGGGGTTGTCACAAGACCGGGAGCTGCCCAGAACATCTGTGCGGATAAATTCAAAGAACTTCTTGAAAGCCGTTCCGCCTATAAAGTGAAAATCTATGATAGCGGATCTCTCGGTACTGAAGTGAAAATCCTTAAACAGATTCAGGCGAACAAGGTTCACATGGGGATTATTACATCGGGCCCTTTTGATCAATTTCTTCCTGAAGTGCGTGTCATCGATTACCCGTACCTGTTTAAAAGCTATGAACAGGTTGACAGCGTACTTGAAGGTCCTCTGGGGAAAGAGCTTTTGAAGACGCTGGAGAAGGCGGGATTCAAGGGGCTGGCCTTTTCAGAGAACGGTTTCCGGCATCTCACGAACAGTAAAAGGACTGTTTACAGTGTTGTGGATGTGACGGGTCTCAGGATTCGTGTCATGGAGTCTGCACTGCACAAGGCATTATGGCAGTTATTCGGAGCCGACCCGGTACCTATAGGAGATCTTAATGAGCTGGTAAAGGATTTGCAATCGGGAGCCGTGGATGGTCAGGAGAATCCCCTTTCAGCTATCTGGCTGGATGATTTCTACAAGGGACAAAAATATCTTTCTCTTACAGGACATGTCTACTCTTCGCATATCGGTGTGGCTGGCCTCAAATGGTACCAGGACTTGCCCGAAAAAGACCAGAAGCTTATTCGGCAGAGCATGGAGGAGGCTGCCCGTTACGAGAGGCGGTGGAGCCGTGAGAATTCCGCAAATTTTCTTGCAAAAATAAAGGCAGCCGGAATAATTGTGGATGAAAAACCTGATGTTACTTCTTTCCGTAATAAGGCATCGCAGATGGAAGAAAATAAAATTTTCAGGGGAAAAGAGGTACAGGCGCTCCTTCAAAAATTCCTGAAGGCCACGGCAGGCGCTGAAAAATAAGGATTATCAGTAAAGAAACTATTATCAGTTCCAGTCTGTGAGCATGACACCAATACCTATGCGGTTCGCATTTGCGTTATAATCGAGCAGGCTTTCCCCGTAGCCGTTAAAATACTGGACATAGCCGCTGACCCGGTCGCTTTTTGCGTAAGGAAAGGGGAAGCTCCAATCAAGCTGAACAGCGTTCCTGTTCTCATTGATCCTTAGATTATTGCGAAACATTGCGCTGAACCTGTGCTTTTTCCAATAATATGTCCCCCATATCTCGCCGTATCCCATATATTTGTTAATATCAGGGTTATCATCATCGCTGGAGTTTTCCGGTATCCTGTACCATGTTTTCAGCAGCAGGTTGAAATCGTCCTTCTCGAATCCGAAATTTGCGACAATACGGTTCCAACTCCGGGATAGGGGTTGCGCACGGCCATTCGACTGGTGGTTTAACCCGACATTAATGATACGCCCCTTCAGACCGAGGATATCATAATCAGTGCGGAAGTTGAGGAGCAACTCGGGTTCATAATCAGTTTCACGGATTGGCGAGGAAAAGGCTGAATTGTAAAGCTGCCAGAAGGCAAGCTGGGTATAGCCGAACCAAAGGTCAACGTCTTTGTCCATGACATCTTCCCAGAGCTTTACCTTAAAACTTATTTGAAATTTCGCCTCGGTGTTTTGCGCCTTCGCATTCCGGTCAACATCCAGAATAGGGTCATTATTCAATGAGGAGTTATATGCGACCGGCAGGATATAGTTAGGGCGATGAATCCTGATAAGCTGGGCACTTTTCCGGCTTAAAGGATCTAACTCCCAGTGCTTTGACATAATTGAAGGTTTGGAATTATCCTGGGTTGTTTCAATTCTGGCGGTTTTTTCTGCGGGTGTTATCTCAGCATCGGTTGTTTTTAAAGGTATCGGCTGGGCGGTTGTCTTCATCGGGGTCTTCTGTCCGGCCAGATTATCGAAACATTTCAACCGCTCGTTATTACTTTCTATTTTTGCACATTCAGCCATCCTGTCTACAATGTCGGTGGCCGCACAATTGTATGACGCTGACAGAACAGCGTGAAAGATAATCGCAGTTGATACTATTAATATTTTCATAAACACCCCCGGTTTTGATGATAAATAATCCGTTCAAAGCGTAAAATCAAGAAGAAAATGGTGACCACGTTATATCCATCAGGAGAGATTATTTATGCCTTACCCCGGCAATATATAGTAAAATATGGTCAAAAAAAGGAGGATTGGATGTATGGACGAAAGATTGATAGAGGCCTTCCGGAAGATCAAGGGGGCATCTACCATCTGCATTTGGTTTTTTTATGCCTATCGACTACTGACTACTGATAACTGATTACTGGTTTTCGCTACCCTCCATCCATCGTATGATGCTCGGCCTTTATGAACCATGATGTAGGGTCGGTGAAATATTCTTCTGCATCTCGCAGTGAAAGGTAATGCTCATTTTCAATCATGGCGAGGAGCTCGAAAAATTCTTTCTCCCTTGGATTGGTGCTGGCATCTCTTAATTTTGCGTAAAATTGTGTTCCTTTTTCTTCAAAGTCTACAGCGATTTTGACCGCTTCAAGGTCACCGGCATCGGCCTTTGCGGTTTTGTCGATGTTTTTGAATGTGTTGACAAGGATTTCTTTGATGTTTGTGTTTTTAACCGTGAGGGGAATGGTTTCGGGCCATTTGTCCTTTTTTTTCCATTTTTTATGGAGCTCTTTCAGACGTTCGTAGTGTTCGAGCTCTTCATCGGCTATCTGCTTGAACATGGCTTTGCCGAGAGGGTTCTTTGTCTGACCCGCATGTTTCAGGTAGAATTCACGTTCTTTCATCTCGTTATTGAGGGCTACTTCCAATGCATTTAGGCGTTCTTTTTCATCCATGGATTGTTCTCCTTTCTAAAAAAAGTCTAACCAAACATATTTGAGATTTATGTTTGCAAATCCTAACTTTGTGCTTACAAAACTCATAATTCCGGCGCCCTTAAAACATAATGTTAAAGATGAATTCTCAGACATAAGCATTTTACAAGCTATTATTAAGTATAGTCAGTACATCGGGATTAATCAAGCCCGGTAATCAACGAATGTCCTTATGGTACTCCTGCAAGGACTTGACGCCTGTATCTCCCTTTTGTTCGATGTATGCCTTAATCCCTTCTGCTGCTGCCTTGGCTGCCGCAGTTGTTGTTATATAGGGGATTTTATAATGTATTGCTGCCTTTCGGATATAGGAATCATCGTACATGCTGAACTTGCCGATGGGTGTGTTAATGATAAGCTGGATCTCTTTGTTGTGTATTGCGTCTACTATATGCGGTCTTCCTTCATGTATTTTTCTAATATGCAGTGCGGGAACCCCGTTCTCCATGAGAAAATTCCTGGTACCCTCAGTAGCGACGATCTTGAACCCCAGCCCATGCAGAAGCCTTGCTGCGTCCAGAACGTAAACCTGATCCCTTGGTGATACCGTAATCAGGACAGTACCCTGTACCGGTAATTTCTGATTTGCTGCCTCCTGGGATTTGAAGTAAGCAAGCCCGAAAGAGTCAGCAATACCGAGCACCTCACCGGTAGATTTCATCTCAGGGCCTAACGTTGGGTCGACTTCGGGGAACATGTTGAAGGGAAAGACAGATTCTTTGATGCCCACGTGAGGATACTCTTTATGGGTGAGATTCATATCCTTCAGTTTCCTGCCAAGCATACATTGTGTGGCAATACGTGCCATCTGAACTCCCGTTACCTTTGAGACTAATGGGACAGTCCTGCTTGCCCTGGGGTTTGCCTCCAGTATATAAACGGTATCGTCGGCGATTGCGTACTGGATGTTCATAAGTCCCACAACTTTCAGTTCGATAGCGATTCTCCGTGTATATTCATTTATAGTGGCAATATGTTTTTCCGGGATTGTCTTGGGCGGAATTGAGCAGGCGCTGTCACCGGAGTGGATGCCTGCCAGTTCGATATGTTCCATGATGGAAGGGACAAAGGCGTCTTCTCCATCGGCAATGGCATCTGCCTCAACCTCTATGGCATTTTCAAGAAACTTATCGATGAGAATCGGCCGACCAGGTGATATATCAACCGCTTCGTTTATATATTTTGTGAGCGTTGTATCGTCATAGACGATTTCCATGCCTCTCCCGCCAAGGACATAGGAGGGTCTCACGACGAGGGGATAACCAATCTCTTTTGCTACTTCCAGCGCCTCTTCAAGGGTCACTGCAGTGCCGCTTTCGGGTTGCGGGATGTCGAGCTTCTGAATTATGTATTTAAACCGTTTTCTGTCTTCGGCGAGATCGATACTTTCCGGAGAAGTACCGAGGATTTTCACGCCTGCCTCTTCCAGCTCCTTTTCTAAGTTAAGGGGTGTCTGACCACCGAACTGGACAATAGCTGGACAATAGCGCCGATGGGTTTTTCCTTGTTGTAGATGCTCAGCACATCTTCAACGGTGAGGGGTTCAAAATAGAGCTTATCCGATGTGTCATAGTCTGTTGAAACTGTTTCTGGGTTGCAGTTTACCATAATCGATTCGTATCCCTCATCACGGAGCGTAAATGCTGCATGAACGCAGGTATAATCAAACTCTATGCCCTGACCGATTCTGTTCGGGCCGCCGCCGAGAATCATCACCTTGGACCTGTCGCTTACCTTCACTTCATCAGGGGCGTTATATGTGGAATAGTAGTATGCGGCATCCGCCCCGCTCACCGGCACAGTACACCAAGCCTGAGCCATACCAAGGGCAATCCTCCTGTTACGGATATCCGGTTCTTTCATGCCAAGGATCTGTGCAAGGTATTTATCTGAGAATCCGTCTTTTTTGGCCTTGACGAGAAGCTCGTCGGGAAATTCTTTCCCCTTGTATTGCAGGATTTCCTCTTCTAATTCCACCAATTCTTTCATCTGCTGGATGAACCAATGTTTTATTTTTGTTTTTTCAAAAAGTTCATCTACTGTGGCGCCTTTTCTCAGGGCTTCGTACATGATGAATTGCCGTTCTGACGAAGGTTCGTTGAGTAGCCTCATAAGCTCTTGAACAGGCAATTCATTAAAATTCTTCGCAAAACCTAATCCATACCTTTTGATTTCCAGGGACCGAATTGCCTTTTGAAAAGCCTCTTTATAGGTTTTTCCGATGCTCATTGCTTCGCCGACTGCCTTCATCTGGGTTCCGAGTTTGTCTTCTGCTTCTCTGAATTTTTCGAAGGCCCACCTGGCAAATTTGATAACCACGTATTCCCCTGATGGTGTATATTTGTCGAGTGTCCCGCCGCGGTAGTAGGGAATGTCGCTCAGCTTATATCCTCCTGCGAGTTTTGCAGAGATAAAGGCAATCGGGAATCCTGTGGCCTTTGATGCAAGGGCTGATGAACGGGAGGTTCTGGGGTTGATTTCGATAACAACTACCTTGCCATCAACCGGATTATGGGCAAACTGGATATTTGTCCCGCCGATAACCTGAATGGCCTCGACGATGCGGTAAGAATATACCTGAAGTTTCTTCTGCAGCTTTTCAGAGATGGTCAACATGGGTGCGGAGCAGAAGGAGTCGCCTGTGTGGACACCCATAGCATCAATATTTTCGATGAAACATACGGTAATCATATTATTATCGGCGTCCCGGACAACCTCCAGTTCAAGCTCTTCCCAGCCTATTACCGCCTCTTCTATGAGTACCTGGCCGATGAGACTTACGGAAATTCCTCGTGAACTGATTATCTTCAGCTCTTCTTGATTATAAGCAATGCCTCCTCCTGTACCCCCCATAGTATATGCCGGCCTTATAACAACAGGATAGCCGAGCTTGTCGGCGATCTGGAGAGCTTCCTCTACAGAATAGGCGAGGGCGCTTTCCGGCATGGGTATATCGAGCTTGCTCATCGTCTTTTTAAATTCATCCCTGTCTTCGCCGCGCTCAATGGCATCTGCCTTGACCCCGATAATCTGGACGCCATGCTTCTCAAGGATACCTTTCTTTGAAAGGGCTGCAGCGAGATTTAATCCCGTCTGGCCACCGAGGTTAGGGAGTAATCCCTGTGGTTTTTCCTTTATAATGATTTTTTCGACAGCCTCAATCGTTAACGGCTCAATATATGTTGCATCGGCCATGCCTGGGTCTGTCATAATGGTGGCAGGATTTGAATTGACGAGTACGATCTTGTATCCTGCTGCTCTCAGCGCTTTGCATGCCTGGGTACCTGAATAGTCAAACTCGCATGCCTGTCCGATGATAATAGGCCCTGAACCGATAATGAGAACCTTATCTATTCCTTGAATTTTTGGTATATTCATTTTCTATTCCTTTCTCCGGGATTTTGGATGAGTTTTGGCTGAAGAATACTATCAAAGCATGATGATGAGAGTCAAGCTTTTTGGGACAAATATTCCCTTGATATTTTAGGGTTAATCAATAATAATATTGAAACTGTTTTTTGAAAAGGAGGTAACATGAAGCCAGTTGAAATAAAACCTGACATTTTCTGGGTCGGAGCGATTGACTGGGGTATAAGGGATTTCCACGGGTATATCACACAGAACGGAACGACATACAACAACTATCTTATTAAAGACGAACAGGTAACGCTCATAGATACAGTAAAACATGATTTTTGCTCTATAACTGTAGAAAATATAAAAAGAATTGTTGATATATCCAAGATACAGAACCTCGTGGTAAACCATATCGAACCTGACCATGCGAGCAGTATCGACATGATTATGAAGCTCATTCCCAAAGCAACCATCTATATCAGCGAGAGGGGAAAGAAAGGAATCGAACGTTATTTTGACACATCGCAATGGACATTCAAGGTCGTGAAGAACGGTGATACCCTGAACATTGGGAAATATACCCTCCTTTTCCTTGAAACACCAATGCTTCACTGGCCTGACTCTATGGTGACATATGTTAAGGAGGCGAAACTGCTCATCTCCCAGGATGCCTTCGGGCAGCACATAGCAACTGCAGCGCGATTTGATGATGAGTTTATGGAATGCCATTCGCAATTTGAGCTGGAAGATGCGATTGTCGATTATTATGCAAACATCCTCATGCCTTTTGGCCAACTCATTAAAACAAAGATTGCAGATATTGTGAAGGCCGGCCTTGAGATCGACATGATAGCCCCTGACCACGGCATCATCTGGAGAAAGGACCCCGGTAAGATCATTCAGAAGTACCTCGATCTGGCGAACAATAAGGCGGATCTCCGTGTGGCAGTTATTTACGATACCATGTGGCACAGCACAGAGCACATGACATATCCCATTATGCAGGGGATAAAGGACGAGGGTGTAGATTGCAGGGTTATAAAGCTTCGTTCATCCCCTATGAGCGAAGCGATCAAGGAATTTTGGAAGGCAAGAGGCGCCCTCATAGGCACCCCTACTATGAACAACGTCATGTTCCCTTCCGTGGCAGAATTTTTGTATCACCTGGGGGGACTGAGGCCTAAAGGGAGAATGGCCGGCGCCTTTGGCAGCTTCGGCTGGGGTGGCGGTGCTGTAAAGGAGGCTTACGAGTCATTCAGGAAGATGGGTCTCGAAATTGTTGAGCCCGGTGTTCAGGTCCAGTACAAGCCAACCCTTGACGACGAGCAGAAATGTTACGAATTCGGGAAAGAGTTTGCAGCGAAGGTGAAGGAATACCATAAAAACTTTTAATAATAGCGTAGAGCGTGGAGCGTATATTAAAGAGGTTCAGAAGCTATCCGCTGACCGCTAAACGCTAAAAAAATGGAGGTAATTATGTCCAGGACAGAAAACGACCTCAAAGAAGCATTTGCCGGGGAATCGCAGGCGAACAGGAAATATCTTGCATTTGCAAAGAAGGCCGATGATGAAGGCTACAAACAGGTTGCAAAACTCTTCAGGGCAGCGGCAGAAGCCGAGACAGTTCATGCTCACAACCATCTCAGGGAGTTGAAAGGCATAAAGAGCACAAAAGAGAACCTTGAGGAGGCGATAACCGGCGAATCACATGAGTTCCAGCACATGTATCCTGCTATGATTGAGGATGCAAAGGCAGAAGGCAATAACGGTGCATTGAGAAGCTTCCACATTGCAAATGAAGTAGAGAAAATGCATGCAGCGCTCTATAAGAAGGCCCTCGACAATATTGGAAAAAACGAAGAAACAGATTACTATATCTGTAAGGTCTGCGGGGCTACCATAGAGCACGAAGCGCCGGATGTATGTCCTGTGTGCGGCGCAAAGAAGATGGCGTTTTACAAAGTCGAATAAAACAATACAATGAATGTTGTTGCATTCCATGGCAGTCCGAGGGTGGGGGGGAATACGGACCTCCTCCTCGGAGAAACACTCAAGCCTATCTATGATGGTGGGCATGATGTTGTTCTGTTCAGGCTTAACCTCATGAACATAAAACCCTGTCAGAATTGCGGTGGTTGTGAAGAAACGGGGATATGCGTAAACCATGACGATATGGAAAAAATTTACGGTGCAATCAGGGGGGCGGACAGGGTTATTATCGCCTCACCCGTTTTTTTCCTGGGTTTGTCTGCTCAAACGAAAATCATGATTGACAGGTGCCAGGCCTTCTGGTGCGAAAAATACCTTTTAAAGAGGGAAATTTCCGGAGGGCAGTATGGCAGGAAGGGGCTTTTACTTATCGCCGGAGGGATGAAAAAAGAGATTGGTATCAGCTGTAGCGAAGCAACGGCAAAGGCCTTTTTCAGGTCAATCAGCGCTCCTGAGCATGAGACCCTGGGTTTTCTTGGTATAGAACACAAGGGAGCTATCCTCGATCACCCCACGGCGTTATCGGACGCATATACTGCCGGTGTGAAACTTGTTGGGCTGTAAAGGTCATAAAGCTATGGAACCGTTAATATAAACATATAATTCATACTATGGAGGAGTTTTTAATAATGAGAATTGAGAAGGCATTGGAAAGTAAAAGACATGAAGTTGATTTTGATAATCTTAATTTTGGCGAGAAGTTTTCAGACCACATGGTAAGTTTTGAATACAGGGATGATAAGTGGCAGACCCCGGAGATTATTCCTTTTGGCAACATAAGCGTATCACCATCGATGTGTTCCTTACATTACGGACAGATGATTTTTGAAGGGCTCAAGGCCTTTTTTGCCGGTGACAGGATAAATATTTTCCGTCCTGAAAAGTATCATGAACGTCACAACAGGTCCTGTAAGAGACTCTGCATTCCCCCCATGGAGCAGGAGTTATTTATCAGGGTCATAAAGGCGCTTGTTACCCTTGACAGCGAGTGGGTTCCAAGAGGGAAGGGGACTGCGCTCTATATTCGCCCCTTTATCTTTGCTACGGAAAATTTTTTAGGGGTCAAGGTTTCTGACACATATCGGTTCATGGTTATTACTTCCCCTGTGGGTGCGTATTACAGAGAGGGTTTGAACCCTGTGAGGCTCATTACATCTGGAGCCTATACGAGGGCAGCAAGGGGTGGTCTCGGTGAAGCAAAGACACCGGCAAACTATGCTGCGAGTCTTTTTCCGGCAGAGGAGGCCAAACATAAAGGATACACACAGGTGCTCTGGCTTGATGGCATCGAAGATAGATTTGTCGAAGAAGTGGGAACAATGAACATTTGCTTTGTCATTGACGGTACGTTAATAACCCCCTCTCTGGATGGGACGATTCTTCCCGGTATAACGAGAGATTCCGTGATTATGCTTGCTAAGGATTGGGGAATAAGAGTTGAGGAACGGCCCATTTCCATTGACGAAGTTATTGCGGCATCAAAAAATGGAACACTGCAGGAGGTGTTTGGTACAGGAACTGCTGCAGTTATCTCACCGGTTGGAGAAATCAGGCATCATGAAGAGACCATTATAGTAAACGATATGAAAATAGGGGAATTCTCCCAGAGGTTCTATGACGAGATAACGGGTATTCAGTATGGTGAACTGAAAGACCGTTACGGCTGGATACTCTCGATACCTCTGTGAGATGTACAGTTGGCAGCCGCAGGCAGTAAGAAACATGGAATCGGTTCCTGTGGTGCTGGAGGTTTTGGATGGATATTGAATTGAAAAGGCTAACAGACAAGGCGATTGCCGAAAAAGCCATTAACCCTGACGATGCAGTAATTCTTTATAACATTGGGAAAGAAAAGCCCTTTCTCCTCATGGCATACGCATCTGAAGTGAGGGACTATTACAAAGGCAGGCATGTATCTCTGTGCTCCATCGTGAATGCAAAGTCAGGCTTGTGTCCTGAAAATTGCAGATTTTGTGCCCAGTCGGTCCATCACCATACCCATGCAGAGATATACCCGCTTATCCCGAAGGATGAAATTATTGAAAAGGCAAAAGAAGCAAAAGAGTCCGGCGCCCATATGTTCAGCATTGTTACAAGCGGTACGCGGATTGAAGGAAATAACGAATGGAAAGAAATTGAAGAGGCCATCAGGGGAATGGTCAGGGTAGGCATTAAGCCCTGCGCCTCCATCGGCATGCTTGACGAAGAGAGGGCGCAAAGGTTGAAAGAGGTAGGTTTATTCCGTTACCACCACAACCTTGAAACAGCGCGGAGCAACTTTGATGCTATCTGTTCCACCCACGATTATGAAGAGGATATTGAGACTGTGAAAAACGCTCAAAAGGCAGGCCTTTCTGTCTGTTCAGGGGGTATTATCGGTCTTGGAGAAACGATGGAGCAGCGCATTGAAATGGCATTCACTCTGAAAGATATTGATGTGGACTCTGTACCCATCAATATCCTCAATCCGATTGAAGGAACTCCCCTTGCACACATGCAGCCATTGACCCCTGTTGAAATTTTAATCACCATTGCGCTTTACCGGTTTATTCTCCCGGACAAAGACATTAAACTCTGCGGCGGAAAAGAGAAAAACTTGCGACAATTACTTCCCCTCGGAATAGTGGCAGGTTGTAACTCTTTCATGACGGGGAATTACCTCACCACCCTCGGAAGGGACGCAGCAAGCGATATAGAAATGATCAAGGACCTCGGATTTACCGTAACGTAATTCTCGGATCACTACCTGAATCTCATCGGAAAGTTTTAATAGCGAAAGCCCGTTAAACAGCGTTTTTGTTGACTTTACGGTGATTTCAAGAATTGCCGCAACCGTTGCGGCAATTGCATCAGATACCACAAAGACAGAAGATACTTGTTTTATTGGTTTCACAATGCTACAATTGTAACAGGAGGTGTTGTATGAGTGTAGCGATCCGCATTGATGACGAATTATACGAAGTAGCAAAACGGAGAGCCGAGGTGGAATGTCGTACGGTGCCCTTGCAGGTAGCTTACTGGGCCAAGATAGGAAGGGCCGCTCTTGATAACCCTGATCTGCCCATTGAATTCATTCGTGATATATTGGCGGCTAAGAAACAGGGAGATTTTGAACCCTTTGAATTTACCAAAGAATGAAGACTGTTCAGACACCATACTTCAGGCGCAACTACAAAAAGCTTCATGCGAATCAAATCAAGCCGGTATATGAAGCAATCCGGCACATTCTTTCCGATGTGTCATGTGGTGAAGAAAAAAGAGGTGATCTCGCCGGGGTACGGGTATACAAATTCCGCGTCCTGGAACAGCAGTTTCTTCTGGCATATGGTTTCGATAAAGAAACCTTGTTTTTACTTGCCTTGGGCGTCCACGAAAACTTTTACCGGGATTTGAAAAAGGCAAGGTAAAATACTTCTTGTGCATTTATTTATCGGACTTGTAAGGTCTAAAGAATCCGATTGATCATGTTGAAGCATCAAACCCGGATATTCCCATCTAAGATTACGAAGCCGCAAAGTTCTTCCGGCTTTTACCGAAATAGTTAACTAAAAAGTGATGCATTCGTAAAAAGTCAAAATACCGTCACTCCCGTGAAAACTGGAGTCCAGAACACATTGAAATCACTGGATGTTGCTTCGCAAGTAAAGACACCCACTTCGTAGGAATAACAAAACTACAGAAATACGACTTTTTACGAGACCATCATATTTACATTCTCCGCCACAGTGGCGGAGAACCCCTCAGAAGAAAGTTTCAAAAGTAAAATCGTGCTAAGTAGCGTCCGTGTTGACTTTACGGAGATTTGAGCAATTGCATTCACAGTGAATGCAATTTCCTCCGATACCGAGTCGGGTCTCCTCATGGTGTTTACCAACTCGCCCATCACCCCGTCAAGTTCGTACCCCTTTGCCTGCCTGTGCCTGGGTTGTGGCAGACAGGTTACAAATTGCCCCCAAAAACAGCACTTTAAGCCCTGAAATTGGCCATTTTCCATACATAAAACGATTTGCTTCAACGGGTTGGCTTGGTCTGACCCCAATCGGACAGTGATGACTATTCTTTATGTGCTACTTTTTTGAATTATCATTTACTGTAACTTCGAGATCGGGTGAAAGATATTTTTTCTTGATAACCTGTGTATAAACAACAGCAATCAGAGATAACATACCCAAAAAGAGAAAAAGCGGTGAAGCATAGATAAGAAAAATCCCTGCAATGATCAACATGAGCCTTTCAAATGGCCTCAATTCTGATAAAAGATAGCCACTATTGGCTGCAGCAATACTTATAACTCCAAGACCGGCAGGTACAATATAGTAAAGTGTTTCCCAAATGCTTGTACCTCGTAGTAAGAGTGCAGGATGTAAGGCAAGAATAAAAGTTAACAGGTAAATTGGGGCGGCCATTCGAGTAGCAGCCCATCCTACTTTCATAATAGGAGCTTTTACTACAGCCGCTGCGGCATAAAAAGAGGCTCCGGTAGGTGGAGTGATCATTGAGAGCACAGCCCAATAGAGAAGAAACAGATGACTTGCTACTGGATCTAAACCAAATTTCAACATCGGTGGAATTAGGAGTGGTACTGCAGTAATGTATATAACAAAAGATGGCAATGCAAGCCCAAGTAGAAATAAAGTCCCTGCCGCCAACCCAAGTAGAACAAAAATATTTGGTGAAATCTGGACTAATATTGCGCTTATCTTTAATGCCACACCGGTTATGCTAAAAAGACCTTCAATTAAATTTGCAACTGCCAGAGCTATAACTACCATGAGGGCATCTCTGGCTCCATCTTTAAGGGATAATACTATATCAAGGAGTTTTGTTTTTATTTTTTTATTTGGTAATAGCAGCATAAGTGCAATGTTTGCATATATAGCCACCAAAACAGAAAATTGTGCTGAGTATTGTTTTATAAGAAAACCTACCAACAAAAAAGCTGGTATGAGCAAATACCATCCTTTTTTTAACGTTTCAATGGCACTTGGTAGTTCCTCTTTTTTTAAAACAGGAAGGTGTTGTTTTTTTGCTTCAAAGTGTGCTGATGCATAAAGGCAGAGATAATAAAGACATGCCGGAAAGAAGGCGTAAATAATAACTCTCCCGTAAGGAATTCCAAGATATTCTGCCATAAGAAAAGCGATAGCCCCCATCACCGGTGGCATAATGACGCCACCGGTTGAGGCGGTTGCAATTAGGGCTCCGCTGTAAATTGGTGTGTAACCCATTTTATTCAGCAATGGCGCACAGAAGCTCCCTACAGTAAGTACGCTGGAAACTGCTGAGCCCGAAATCATACCAAAACCTGCGCTTGCAACGGTAGTTATTTTACCTGCTCCACCTATTCTGTTTCCAGCCAATGCTTTGCCTAAATCGATAATTAATTCTCCAATACCACTTCTCACAAGAAAAGAACCAAACAAAACGTATAAAAATAAATAGTTTGCCGAGATACCAAGGGTTTCACCAAAAGTACCCTCGGTGCTGAGGTATACAACATCTAAAACATTTGCAATACTATATCCAAGATGTTTAAATATTCCGTACGTATATTTTCCGAACAACACGTATGCAGTAAGCACTATAACAACAATAACCAGTTCTTTGCCCATGTGTCGACGTAAGGCTTCTAACAGAACCACATAGAAGATACTCCCAAAAACAAAACCGCTTAAAGGAAGAGGGCTAACAAGTGGAAATCGTTCGGTGAGGGTGGGCCACATAAACAATAAGTAAATGCCAGTTGCTACAACCAGACCCAAAAAGACATCATTCACAACATTATTAAGCTTCCCCTTATTGCTGGGCACCATCAAGAACGTTAAGACGAGAGCGAAATACAGATGGATAATACGTAGCAAAAACGGATCCATACGGCCGATTGTTCCAGTATAAAGCTGGAACATGGAATATAAAATAGCTATTCCACCGAACAATAATGTTCGAAACTTCTCCATATTTTTTATTGCCACCCTCTCTCCTTATAGTACTTGACTGCCCCTGGGTGAAATTTAGCTTTAGGACTTATACTTCTGGCAAGGCTTTTTGGATCAATTCCCCTCATACTGGAAGACATTTGTTCTAAATCTTTTATATTTTCGGCAAGGGCTTTGGTCATCTTATATACCAGATCTTCCGGCAAATCAGCGCTTACCATGACAGATAACGGTAAAAAGGCTGTTGTTATGTCGCTATGTTCGCCCTTATAAGGGATCTTTTTAGCACTTAATATGCCTGGCTGGAACCCATTTACTGTTGCACAGAATGTTTTTAGTTGTTCATTATCTATGTTTAAGAATTTAATTTTTCTGGCAGTTGCCAAGTCTTCTATGGAAGGCATTGGAATAGGAGCTGCGGTAGCTAAACAATCCACTTTTCCGTCCTTCATAGATTCAGCTGTATCACCGAAACCAAGAGAGACAACTTTGATATCCTTTGCTGGATCCATGTTATATATTTTTAGTAATTTTTTAAACCAGAACTCGCTATATTGCCCTTTAATTCCTGGAGAAACTACCTTCCCTTTAAGATCGGTAATCTTGTTAATACCTGAATCCTTTAAAACGATTACCTGGAATACATGGTTATATAAGCTACCTAATATTCTAAGATTGTTGTATGACTTTTTAAATGGCGGTAGACCTTCTTGAGCATCTAAAAAAGGCCCAAGGTTAACCAGACCTGCTTGTGAATTGCCTTCACCGACTGAAATAGGTCCTCCACCAGCACCGCCAGGGACTAAGGATGTTTCTATGCCAGGTATAGATTTTCCAAAAATCTGCGTAATACCGACAGATAATAAATACCATACACCTCCTGCTGCAGGACTCCCCGAGAAGAATTTCAGTTCTTGTTTAACAGGTGTTTGTTGAGCGCAATAAGAATGGCTGGGAATAAATACAGAAAACCCCACAAAAACAACCAAACAAATAATAATTTTTCTGATAATTCTGGTTTTCATTTTAACCCCCTTTGAATGTTTTATTAATACTAATCTTAAAAATCACTCCCCTCTAAATGAGGCCTATCAAAGTGTTCCCATATTCTCTTTTGTTTTTTAATAGCATCATCATTCATAAAAAGGTTTAGTCACATAACTATAAGAAGCCGGAACTTGTACCAGTGGATTATAGAAGCCATTTTTGAGTATGAGATATCTCAGGACGAGATCAGCAAGAAGGCCGAAGAAAATTGAGACGTAGAGAAGTTGAACAGGAATGGCCATGGAGCCCGCCAGGAGGCTGCTTATGGTAACTCCCACAGGAAGTACCATCCCCATTAGCACAACGACTATCCAAAAATAAGGCCACCAATTTCCCGTGACAATTTCGCTTACGGACACCTTTCCGGCAGGCAAACCGTACCGGGCACTTATAAGGTACGTGGGAAAAATAACAACAAGGACTAATAGTAATATCTGGATGACCCGTTCCGGTCCTTCACCTATGCCACCCCTCAATAAGAGAATAGCCATGCTGACCTCTGCACCCCCCCAAAGGCCAGCCACAGTGAACAGCACCGGGAGAAGGGCAGAGTTCCAGAGTGGAATACCGTTCACATAGTTCATTGCAAAACCACCGTATATGATGGTCAGGAAAGCAAACACGTCGACCATTATTAATAGACCAAGATTTGAGTGCGCCCAGAAAGACAGAACGAGGTGGATTGCACCCAGGGCCAAGAAACCAGATACGAAGAGCAGACCCCGGGAAATCCAGGAAGTCTGAGGTTTCAAAAGCATGCGGTAGAATCTGAAAGGATGTCCCAGGTAGAGGAGGTGAAACCCCCCGCCTAAAACCGCACAGACGAGCCAACCGATAACCTCCCCTGCATAACTGCTAAAGAGCGATGAAACGACAAATATCCCGGCGCCAAGCTCAATGAAAAAGAACGCAATCAAAAAGAGAATTCCCCGCCCCTCTATCCATTCGGTTTGGGGTGTATGCTTTACCATCCATTCGTACGGTCTCATAATCATCTCCTCATCGAGAAATATAGTAAACAGAAGGGTTAGTGCCAAATTCCGGATGAAACTGAGACGCCTTTTTTTCCTTTATTAAACGTGACACCTCACTATTCGGATCGTCCAGATTGCCAAAATATCGTGCCTTCGCCGGGCATGTAATGACGCATGCCGGACTTGCCTCGCGATCAACGCCAGGCTGCAATCCCTTCTTGAGACCCTCATCAATCCTCTCGAGGCAAAAATTGCATTTGAGTGCCGTTCCTTTCTGAAGGGGGTAGAGTTTTTGGCCAATAACCTCGAATTCAGTGAGTCCCTGGCCCGGGAAGTACTCTGCTGGGGTATTGGCGTTGTACGTCCGTTGCTGGTAAGGGCAGGCAACAACGCAATATCGGCAGCCAACACATGCGTCATAATCAATTGAGACTATCCCGTCTTCCCTTTTTACAGTGGCGCCGGCCGGACACACTTTCACACAGATTGCGTCTTCACAGTGATTGCAGAGCACTGGATACGCAATCTTAGTAACCGTAGGATACTTACCGGTCTCACTGACCACCAGTCTGTTCCAGAATACACCTGGCGGCAAGAAGTGTTCCTGCTTACAGGCGACCACGCAGGCGTAGCAACTAATGCATCTTTGTAAGTCTATTACCATTCCCCATCGGACCATCTAAATCCCCTTTTATACCTTTCTAATCTTGACCCTTACAGCGGTTTCAAGATTCAGGGAAATAGGGTCGACTTTCTTCAAATCTATTTCCATTAAAGTATTAAAGTTAACCCCCTTTCCCTTGGCAATAGGCATACCTTTTGCCCAATGACCGGTGCACGCCGCTATGCTTACCGTCTGCTTATGGATTCCTTCCATCACCTTCATTCTTCCTGTAATCTTGCGTCCTGTCTCAGACTCCAGTTCCACCATATCGCCGTCCTTCAACCCTTTTTCCTCCGCGCATGTTGTACTTAAGGCAATATTGTATGTGTAAGGATTCATCTCACTCATTTCGTCCAACCAGGGTTGTTCCATGGTATGAGAACCGGTATGAACAACGTCCCTGTAAGAAAAGCAGTAGAGGTCATACTCGGAGCTGTTAACATTATGAATGGAACATGGAAACCACGAGATCAACGGAGTATACTGGCTAAGGTCGATCTCCAGGCCGGTCTTTTGAGCGATCTCCTTCACCTTCTCTCCCGATTCCATTAAAAACTCCAGGTAGACATGAACCCTGCAATCAACAAAGTATCTCCAATACGCCTCCTCAACCTTTTTCGGCCAAGTAAAAATACCGCGCGGACCGAACCATTCCCAGCCACGATCCTCGCCAAAAAGGTTTTTCAGCACCCGGTCGGCCAATTCTTGAGCGGAAAACTTCTCGTCCAGGGGTAGCTTATAAGAGTCGTCAAGCTCGTATAGTTCATTAAGAATAGCATTATACTCCCGTCTCTTCCCCATTCTGTCGATCAGTTCCGATACAACCTCGCTAAAAAATTCCCTTCTTTCATACTTTGGCCTAACCACCGGCTGTGTTATCTGAAAATTCCAGTCCTCGGTACCAAAGGGATAGTTGAAGTTCATGCCCGCACCTTCAGCCCACGTTGCCATTTCCAGATAAGATGTATCCGGCAAAAGTATGTCTGCGAAGCCTTCAGCCAGTTCCGTGGAATACAACTCGGACACGACGATAAAAGGTATTTTCTTAAGCGTTTCCGCCAGTATATCCTTACTTGCAACGCTTAGTACCGTATTACAACCCCACGAAATCATCATTTCTATCCGGTTATCCCATCCAATTTTTTTCCATATTTCTTCCTGGTCGCTCGATGCGAAAACGAAAGAAAAGTGGGCTGCGGGAAAAATATCTAATAGTCCGGGATCCCCCCGAAACTCAGGCAGTTTTTCAGGCCACGGGCCTTTCCTCTTGATTGACCCGCTGGAGGAACCAAAACGTTCGACTGCCAGAAAACCATCCTTACCCATGAACGGAGATGTGGCAAGCTTGCCGGTCTCTGGAAAACCGAGACATCTTGCTGGCCATCCGAGAGTGCCACCAGGAACATCGGCGGAGCCCACGATCATATCGAGAAGTGACACTGCAAAACAGGTATGGTAGGAATTCTCATGACCCTCCCCGCCACGAAAGAGGACCGCGGAAGCTGGTCTGAACGGCATTTTATTGCCGTCGATGGTAATGGTGCTTCCCACCATTGCGGCCTCTGCAAATTCGGTAGCTATACGGCGAATCGTATCTGCGGGGACACCACTTATCTGCGATGCCATTTCCGGTGTATACTGTTTCAGGTGTTCTTTGACAACCTGAAAACACGGAACACACATTGTTCCCTCAACCTGATAGTCTCCCTCCAGCGCAAAATCGACTTCACACGCCGCTTCGTAGGTGGAGATCGCTCTATGGTTGTAAGGCACAGCCGCCCCCTCTTTCGCATCCCAGACCAGACACTTTCCTGAATCTTTCTCTCTCACGTAACTGCCGTCAGACGCGACAAGATAGGGCGCGTTCGTCTTAGCTTTCAAAAACACTTCATCCAGTGTCTTCAACTTATTCACTATAATGTTGCACATGGCGAGTGCTACAGCTCCATCGGTACCTGGAATGATAGGAATCCACTCTGTTGCTTTACCCCCAGCTTGATTGCACATAGGATCAAAGACTACAAACCTCATACCACGGGCCCTCGCCTCAGCAGCGAGCCTGGTAGTCATCATGGCGGAATGGCCTGACCCGCTACCTTTATTTGCCCCGAAGTATATCCCGTAGTTACAATACTTGAAATCGGGAACTATTGACCATGAACCATGTTGCAGCCCCGCTATTCCGTGGGCACCTTGACCGCAATGAAGACCGCCTCCGCCCAGATAGTAACTAAACTGTCCGAGAAGACTCTTGAGCGGAAAAATGTTGGCTATCATGAAGCTTGGTCGACATGTTGTAGCCTGAATCAAGAGCTTCCTCGGGTCTTCACTGACCACTTTCTTGAGTCGTGCAGCGATCTCATCCAAGGCTTCGTCCCAACTGATCTCCTTCCATTGAGGGTCGGCATATAGACCTTTCTCCGGATTCGTTCTCCTCAGCGGTACGTTGAGTCGGTTGGGATCGTAAAGCACCTGTAGCCCTGAGAGACCCTTCGAACATACACCACCCCGTGAACCCATGGGGCTCTCAGGATTACCCTCTATCTTCACGGCAACCCCGTTCACGACATGAACGAGAATAGCACAGTTGGCATAACATCGACCACATACTGTAGGTATCCACATGTCTTGCTGAATTTCCGGCTTATTCTCCATCATATTTACCTCTATGCTCTTCGGGCCTGTTATTTTTATAATTACCAAGCCATTTCAACCACTCCCATCTTTGTTCGACTTTTTCTTTGAACTCTTCTATTTCCTGATTGTTTAGATGGGAAAATCGACCCTGAACTTTCAAATATTCTTCGAGTGGTATGCGCGCTGGTTCTTTGTTTAAAATAAAGCGATTCCCATTTTCAACTTCAAAGAGAGGGAATACTTTTGTTTGAACTGCTAACCGTGATAACTTCATGGTCCATTCGGTAGGAAAACGCCATCCAGTAGGGCAAGGGGTGAACATATGTAAAAATCGGAATCCCTTCATTCCTTTAGCTTTCTGCACTTTTCTCATAAAATCACGTGGATATGCAATTGTCATAGTAGCAGCATAAGGTATATTATGGTCAGCAAGGATTAACATGATATCTTTCTTATGTTCATTTTTAGGAACAGGAAAAGGATTAGTGTATGTGGTTGCACCCTTTGGTGTTGCTGAACTTCTCTGGTTGCCTGTGTTCATATAGGCTTCGTTGTCATAGCATACATAAATGAAATCTTCATTTCTTTCAGCAGCCGCTGAAACAGCACCAAACCCAATATCAAAAGTTGCGCCATCTCCAGCCCATGGCACAACCACAGTTTCTAAGTCGCCTACCATTGTAAGGCCCGTTTTAAAACCTGCGGCAAATGTTGCTGCTGCACCAAATGGGCAAGCCAGTAACCCTATAGGTTGCCCTTTATAGCTTATGGCTCGCTTTGGAATATTAACAATAACGCTTGCACACCCTGGTGGCATTACAAATACTATCTTCTCACCTATAGCCTTCAAAAAATATCGTATGGCTACCGACAGACCACATCCGGTGCATGCAGTATGAGGTGACTGCAAATATTCCGTTTCAGGAAATATTGATAGTATTTTCATCTTGATCGGCTCTCACATTTTTTATTTTTCCTAACCAGATTACTTCATCTTCAGGAGGATCTTCCTTAATCATGTAAAGAATGGCTTTTTTAATAAGTTCAACCGAAATATCTGCTCCCCCTAAACCTGAAATAAATCCATATACAGGTGTTGTATGATTTCGAGTATTTATGTTCAGCGCCCCTTTAACCTCCTGATAGATAATTCCACCTTCACCCGGAGAAAGATCACGATCAATAACGGCTATTTTTTCCCTTCCATGCAAAGCTTTTCTAACCAGTTCTTTGGGGAATGGACGAAACATTTTTAATTTAACCAAACCGACTCTATACCCATCATCTCTTAACATATCAATAACATATCGGCATGTCCCGACAGCACTCCCGGACATTAATACAACTACCTCTGCATCCTCGCATTTATATTCCTCCACCGGATCATACCCCCGGCCGAAATGTAACTTGAATTCCTCATTTGAATGTAAAGCCGTATCAATACATGTATTTTCCAACTTGTGTAGTTGGTACCGGTTTGTCATATAATCATACTGTTCATAATCAAGTGGTTCAGCAGGAGTTCTTCTAAACATTCTAAATCTGTTATCATATGCCAGAGTGGTTTCGAAGGGAGGAAGATATTCATCCACCTTCGATTGATCTGGAATATCAACGCTTTCCGCAAAATATGAAAGGTAAACGCCATCCAAACAGACCATACAGGGCAAGGTTACAGATTCAGCTATTTTATATGCCTGGATCACTGTATCAAGAATCTCCTGATTTGATTCACAATAAAACTGTAACCAACCTGTATCCCTTTGGGACAAACTATCAGTATGCTCACAGGTGAGATTCCATGGTGGAGCAAGCGGTCTATTAACATTGACGAGCACAATTGGCAGACGAGCTCCCACTGCCCAATGGAGCCCTTCATGCATCCAGGCAAGGCCTTGTGAGGATGTTGCGGTAAACACTCTCGCGCCAGCCTGTGCCGCACCAATTACATAGCTAAGCGCTGACATTTCAGATTCCACATTTATGAATTCGCCTTTAAGGAGTCCCTCCGCGTGAAACTCAGACAGTAATTCCGGTATTCTTGATTGGGGGGTAATCGGATAGGCACACACAATTTTCGGACGACATAAAAGCGCACCATATGCTGCAGCTTCATTACCTGTGATTACCTTAAGCATTATGCCTTTCCTTCCACTCCATGGCTTTTTTCGGGCATTCCTCAATGCAGATACCACAACCCTTGCAGAATTCATCCCTTATAATAAATGACGATCTGTCAGAATCAGGGATAATTGCAATATCAGGGCAGAACATGTAACAATTTCCACAGAGGTTGCATTTCTCATAAAGAAAGGCTGGATAACGTCCGCTGTCTATCCGTACATTGTCCTCAATCTTCTCCCCAATATCTGAATCCATTAGTGGCAATTTCAACTTCTCATATGCCTCTCTGGCAGCTTCAATGTTCTTTTCCGGTTTAGGAATATTCCCTTTCCTTATGACTGTAGCTAAAGATTCAAAATTCAACAACGGAATCATTGCAACAATAGATCCGAGCATCACTGTGTTAATAATGGGCAATTTATTCGGAAGCACCAATTGATGTTTTTGTGCAATATGAGCAGCATTAATTGTAGATATGTTAAATCCTCCCGGTACTGAAAAATATTCGGGCGGTTTTGTGCTATTAATCAATATCAATCCATCATTTTTTAATCCAGCCAATACTTCAGGGTCCTTTACAAAATTCTCATCCATAAGCACTATAAAGTCTGGATCATACATCTTACAGTGTAGAAATATATGTTTTTCAGAAAGTCGTACATAGCCCTCTACTTTCCCTCCTCGCCTCTCTGCTCCGTATGAGGAAAAAGATTGTGCTATAAGGCCACACGTCACCGCTGTATCTGAAAGAATTTTTGCAGCAACCACAACACCATGTCCTCCAGTACCATACATTTTGATCTGGATCATCGTTCATTCCTCTTTGATTCTCTCTGCGGCATCTGTAAAATTAAATTATACCTCTTTCCTTTAAGGAATTGAATTTCTTTAAATCGTAGCCTAAAAGACCGCAGTATATTTCTTTATTATTTTCTCCCACTTTAGGTGCAAGCGTTCTTATTTTCCCTGGTGTTAAAGAGAGCTTAATAGGTATACCTGGTATAGATATTTTACCAAGACCCGCGTATTCAACATCTACCACCATTTCTCGCGCTAAAGACTGAGGATCGCTCAATAGTTGATCCACTGCATTTACTTTAGCGCAAGCTACACGGGCAGCCTGAAGTTTATCTAATATTTCATCGGTAGTCTTGTCTTTAGCCCATTCCTGAATTATAGGGTCAATAAGCGCTGCGTTAAAAGATCTGCTCATATCATTTATACAACGGGGGTCAGTACTAAGCTCCTCTCTCCCGATTGCTGTTACGAATCTTTTCCAAACACCGCTGCTGCTTGCAACTATCATAACCTGGCCATCCGTTGCTTTAAGACAGGTCATAAAACTCGCAAAACCAAAATTGCCAAACTGCTTGCGTATCTCACCATATACCTGATAATAGAGGAGAGTACCTAAATTCTGTGTAATGAAGGATGCTATGTCGAATAAAGCAACATCAACGAGCTGTCCTTTCCCAGTTTTCTCCCTGTGGTAGAGTGCAAGCAGAATTCCGAGTGCAGCCATTACCCCTGAGCAGCAGTCAATATAAGGAACTGTGGTTTTTAAGGGGGGGTCACCCTGAAAACCATTCAGTACCATAGCCCCTGCTCTTGCCTGTGTAACAAAGTCAAAACCAACATTTTGAGCATCCGGCCCATTTAGACCGTAACCTGAAACAACTGCCAGTATGATTGATGACGAGACCTTGCTTAAATTCTCATAATTTAGCTGTGCCTCCAGTGTCGTACCGGGAGGAAAATTGTGGATAACTACATCCGAAGATTTAACCATTTCTCTGAAAATTTCCATTCCTTCGTTAGTAGATAAATTTAGGGTGGTGGATTTTTTATTTCTCCCTAAAATTTTATATGTAAGTGTTTCACCATCAGTTCCAAGTATACCCCATGTCCTGTCTACAGCGCCTCCCGGAGGCTCAACTTTAATCACCTCAGCCCCCATATCTGCCAGCATCATTCCACAAAGAGGCCCAGCAAGATATCTTGAGAGGTCTAAAACCCTGATATTGCTCAGAACCAACTCTTTATCGTTTTCTTTCATATCAGCACCTGTTGAAGAAAATTATAATCTTAATCTATGCGGTACTCCTTCCATCTTCTCGTGGTCAACTCGTCATCTTCTTTGGAAATAGTGACCGATGACGGAGGATATACGTCGTTACCCCATTCAGGAACCTTATCGTAATCCCAGTTCCTTGTTGCATCAATAAGCACTCTTGCCCATTTTCCTGTCCCAAACTTGATTTCATTTCTATCCCTTATTCTGGTGCTTGGGTCTAATACAGCTCCAAAACTTCCCGGAAAAATGACAATATCATTTTCTTCTGCGTTTACCCTGTATGAAATTGCTTCTTCAACAGATCTTTTATTCCAGATATCAATATCGTCTTCAACAACAATGACAAACTTAAACAAGTATTGTGCTCCAGAGGATCCCCATAATGCAGCTGCTACCTGTTTTGCATGCCCTCTGAACATTTTTTTGATTTTGACAATTGTTATTGGAACTGCGCTAATTTCGAGAACTCCCGGCACACCCTGGGATTCGAGGATATTCTTGGCAACAGCAGAGAGGCTCACAACGAGAATGGAGCTATCTTCGTTAGGATTCAGATAATTCATTCCCTCAAGCGTTCCGCGAAAGATAGGATCATTTCTGTGTGTAATACATGAAACCTTGACAAATGGTCTTTTTGCAGACTCACCATAATATCCCGTATACTCGCCGAATGGTCCTTCCATTTTATAATCCTTTGGATCAGGTGAAATATAGCCTTCCACAACCATTTCAGCATCAGCCGGTACTTCTAAGTCTACAGTTTCGCATTTGACAAGTTTCACCGGCTCTTTGAGTAGACCGCCGGCAACCTTATACTCATCCAGATCCCTTGGTAAGGGGGTAGCTGCCGCAAAAACTATCGATTCGTCGCACCCGTACACAACAGCAACGGGCATTGGCTTTTTTAATGCCTGATATTTCGAATAATGGACACCCCAGCCCTGACCTCTTACCAACAAAACCCCTATCTCATCTTTATCAACGATCATTCCTCGATACAATCCCACATTGTTTATTCCTGTTTCTGGGTCCTTTGTTATAATTCCACACCATGTGTTGATGTATCTTCCGCCATCAAGGTGGTGCCATTTGGGCACTGGGAATTTATTGAGGTCTATTTTTGATTTAATGATATTTTGCTTTACAGGTCCTTTTTTCACAAATTGTGGTTCGATTGGATTCTTAAAACGCTCCCTTACAACTTCCACCAAGTCTTCCATCTTTATATCTTTTGGAAGATCCAGCATCAACGCAATCCTACTCTTTGATGCAAGCCCGCCAATAAAAAGTTTTGTACAAATCCCATCTTTGTAACCCTTTATATTTTCAAAAAGTAGTGCGGGTCCTCGTTTGGAAAAGACTTTTCTTGTAATTGCACCGATTTCACCTTGCCAATCCACTTCCGTACTTATACGTTTCAGTTCTCCTTCAGATTCAAGTATTGCTATCCATTCTCTTAAATTTTTGTATCCCATTGCTTACCTCCTTAAAATTATTGTCCTTAAAATTATCGACTTATTCCCTATATATCAAAAATAGTCAATTTTTAACAACTATCGTGTTTTACGATATAAAATGCATTATTTGTGCCATAAATTTAAGCATCCATATTTATGAAATTTCATGCAGTGATGTGTGTTGATCAAAGAATAAATTTGCAGTAATAAAATAATTGTAACAGAATCAGGTGGTTAGATAATGCAGCAGCTGTGTTTCATTGTAAGCAATATGCAAACCACGTATGAATTTTAAAATTGAAGATTACATAACTGTCTGTTAAAATATACATGTCTGTATTGTAGGACACATTAAGTGAATTGAGAGGTATTATATGGAAGAGAAAAAAATTTTGTTGGATATATTAGGCAAATATGGACATACACCAGTTATTGCATGTGCTTTAAAATTTATTTTCAGAAATCCATATGAAACTCTCATTGTAACAGATAGAAATGCCAGGATCGAATTTATGGACAGGGGTTCAGAAAAGTTTTTCGGACTTTCACAGGGCGATGCAAGAGGGACAGATATCCGAGAGCTTTTCCCCCACTCAAGCATACCAATAACCCTGGAAAACGGCATACCCATAGTAGGAAGAATATTTGAAGTAAAAGACAAGAAGGGAATTGGAACTGTATATCCAATCATTAAAGAGGAAAAAATAATAGGCGCTCTTGCGAGATTGACATTTTATTCACTGGAGGTGGTGGATAGAATAAATAGCGAAATGAATAGGTTAAGAAGAAAGGTGAGCTATTTTGAGGAGAAACAACAGGGCGAATATAGCGCATTATATACTTTTAACAATATCCTTGGTATTAGTTCTTTAATAAAAGATACCATTGAAATTGCAAAGAGAATTTCTCTTGTGAATACAGATGTATTGATTGTTGGGGAAAGTGGAACCGGTAAAGAGTTGTTTGCACATAGCATCCATGACTTTACCCACGGGGAAAAACCATTTGTAAAAATTAACTGCCCGGCCATCCCCTTCGAACTTGCAGAATCGGAACTCTTTGGCTATGAAAAAGGAGCGTTTTCTGGGGCATTATCATCAGGAAAAATTGGCAAATTTGAGGTTGCGAATAATGGGACAATCTTTCTGGATGAGATTTCCTCGCTACCGCTCTCCGTTCAAGCGAAACTGCTCAGAGTATTGGAGGAAAGAGAAATTGAAAGATTGGGAAGTACTAAAGTAAAAAAAATAAGCTTTAGATTAATTGCTGCTACAAATAAAGACCTGAAAATTCTTGTAAAAGAAGGAAGGTTTCGCGAAGACCTTTATTACAGGGTGGCAAAAACTATTATTAATCTTCCTTCTCTTCAAGAAAGAGTTGAAGATATTCCTGTCTACCTTGACCACTTCTTAAGAAAAATAAGCTTATCGTTTAATATAAAACCCAAAAAGATGTCAGAAAAGGCTATAGACGCTTCCCTGAAATATAACTGGCCAGGTAACGTAAGAGAATTAATAAATATTTTAGAACTGGCCATGCTGAAAGCATGGAAAAGTGACAAAATCGATGAAGAGCATCTTCCTTTTGAATTAATTTCCAATTCTGTAAGGCCAATTAATAATAACTCAAACAATAGTATAAAAAACATAAAGAAAGAGGTAGCAGATAAAGAAAAAAAACTCATCGTTTCTGCTTTAGAAAAAACAAAAGGCAACAAAAGACAGGCTGCAATATTTTTACATATGACAAGGTCTGCTTTATATGAAAAGATAAAAAGATATAATATTGCCTAAACAAATGATTCGGCTTCTTGTGTCTTTTTTCTCTTTTTCCGATTTTCCAGTTCCTTATCTGTGGGTGTGATAGAAATATCCATCTGCATAGTGCCAGTAAAATAGGTCCTGCTCACATTCTCAAAATAGTATATAAGGGTTACCGCGCCAGATAATTGAGTACCTCTGGTAACGCTTTCTTAAACCATGGCGTATATTTTCCCTGGTGTTTCCTTACATCTTCCATAAGTTCATCTATGGGCACAAACTTATGTTCTTCAATTTCATCGTTATTCGGCTTAATATCTCCATCATAAATTCCAAAAAAAATATGATCAATTTCATTTTCTCCATATTTGTCGTCATAATTTTCTTTATAATGGAATTTGAAAAGAGGTTTTACGTCACACGTAAATCCTAATTCCTCTTGAAGACGCCTCTTCGTGGCTTTTTCAAGGTTCTCATCTTTTCTCGGGTGTGAACAACATGCATTTGTCCAGAAACCAGGCCATATTTTTTTTGAATTTTGCCTTTTATGGATGAGCATTTGATGCTTCATATTAATAATAAATATCGAGAATGCACGATGAAGTTTTACCGGAATAAGGTGACACTCTTCTTTTTCTTTATAATGTATTTCTTCATCATCCTTATCAACAAGTATCAACATCTCCATGTAGTTCTCCATAGTTGCGGGATATGGGCATTCATGCTATGCCACTTTTAGATCGCAAATATATTCTGCCATTTATTTATAAGATACTTATTCTCCTCTTCTCTTTTGGGCTCTCTTCAGTTCCCCACCTTTTAAATAAATGGGCGTCTATAGAAAAAAGGTCAAGAACCTTCCCGACTGTCTGGTCTATCAAATCGTTTATGGTTTGGGGTAAATGGTAAAAAGCAGGAACGGGAGGCATTATGATGCCGCCTATTCTTGAAACCTTCATCATTAATTCAAGATGTCCTTCATGTAATGGGGTCTCTCTTACCAGGAGCACAAGCCTCCTCCGCTCCTTCAGTATTACGTCTGCCGCTCTGATAATTAGATTGTCATTATACGAATTAGCGATAGCTGAGAGCGATTTTATCGAGCATGGTGCAATAATCATCCCGTTAGCCCCAAAGGAACCACTTGCTATAGCAGCACCGACATCATCAACATCGTAGACAACGGAAGCCATTGAATACAGTTCATCTAAAGTGTATTTAGTTTCAATAGCAATATTCTTTATTGCTGATTTGGATACAATAAGGTGGCTTTCTATGTTGATCTCATTTAAAACCTGTAATAACCTGATACCATATATTACTCCTGATGCACCCGAGATACCTAAAATCATCTTTTCCATATCGTTATCTCCATCTTCTGAAATTACTTAGCGGTCTGTTGTTATGTCACTCTTGGAGTCCTATGCTCTTTTATCTACTACAACCGTCCATCCAATCTCTATCAAACATGCTTCATTATAAACAAATATATGCAAATATATATGCAATTAGTATGCCTTTCGTGTAGCCTGGCAGTTTAATACTATTGCTTGCGGCAAAGACGTGACCGCATCGTGTTCCAGCCAAGGACAGAAGAAAATCATCCATCTACATTGATTTAAATCATATCAGTCAAAGCAAAAAGTTATCATAATTTTAGGAATATACACAATTTGTCTACAGTTTGGACACGAACAAAACATGGAATAGCAATTTCAATAATAACATTTATTCCCGACACCGCTCTAAAGCACAAAATCCTGCTCTCTTTCGAGAAACGGGGGTTAGGTCATCAGTCCATTGTGTCCTCTTGGTTTATTGGTTGAGGATTCAAATGCCGGTTTCTATATCAATATAGAACACATTATAGTTACTAAAAATCCAGGATATCAATCACTTTTGGTTATCATGGTTTTATGAAAAACTTTTCAGCTTGTAGGATAGACGTTCAATTCTATTACAGCAAAAAAAACGATTACCACTTAAAGTCTTGTATATTGGGCGTAGGTTCTAAAAACTCGATAGCAAGTGGCAATCAATAAATCTCAGTATTTCATAATTGGTGATCTACTGTATTATATGGCCATACGTGATAGGTCATGCTTCATGAGGCAGCGGATTTACCACGGTCGCTACACGTCCCCACGAGGTTTCATGCCTATGAACGCAGGACCGACGAATTTGTTGCTTTACGGGTCGTTTAGGTGGTAAATATGTCCATACCGAATCAATAAATGGTTGTTATGCTCTACTAAAGTTTGCAGGAGGACATAATCGTGAAGCTAACGTGTATGAAAGTGATCACATTCTATATCGTGATGCTGCTGGTCTCGGGGTGTGTCGCATACGGGCCTTCAACGATCCGTCGTGACCGACTCGACTACAATACTGCAATATCCGATTCCTGGAAGAGCCAGATGCTTATCAATATCGTGAGAGTGCGTTACGGAGATACCCCCATCTTTCTCAACATCGACTCCGTGGTCACTTCATATGAGGTGTCCGGCAAAGGAACCGCAAATACAGGGTGGACATTTCCATTTACAACGAGTACCTACATAGGTGGAGAACTATACTCCGCCACTCGTCCAACGATAACATACAGTCCCATGGTAGGGGAGAAGTTCGTTCGCAGCATGATGACCCCCATTTCCCCTTCCGTCGTTCTTGCGCTTGTCCAATCCGGGTACCCGGCAGACATTGTCTTTCGTCTTCTGGTTCAGTCGGCAAATAGCGTTAAGAACCGCTTCGGCATGGGCGCAACGGGGAATCCAGCCGACCCTGACCTATATCCGTTGTTGGAGAGGATGCGGCGCATGCAACAATCCGGTGCCATGGCGCTCAAGATAGAAAAATCCAGCGAGGGAGAATCCGCGTTCCTCACCTTCAGCGAGAAGTCCAGTAAAGAGATCAAGGCCGATGGCGCCGAGGTAAAAAAGATACTTGGTCTTGATCCTCAGACCCAGGAGTACAGGGTTGTGTATGGACAGTCCCCCAGGAACAACAAAGAGATAGCTATTCTGAGCCGTTCGATGGTCCAGGTCCTCACCGATCTTGCCTCCTCTATAGAGGCTCCTGAGACCGACATAGCAGAAAAGCGGGCATACCCCAACCTTAAGATTGCAGATGACAGGGACCCACTGGCAGCTCAATCCATTAAGATCTACAATTCCCCGCAATTACCCGGCGACGCGTACATGGCTGTCCTCTATGACCGTACGTGGTTTTGGATCGATAATAAGGACCTTCCGTCAAAGTCCATGTTCTCCTTCCTCATGTTCGTCTTTTCGATGCTGGAAACAGAAGGGAAACAGGGGATGCCTGTCCTGACCATCCCGACACGCTGATTTTATGAAAAACTTAACCGAATAATGATGGTGGATTATGCCCTTGATAGAGATCGTTACTATTTTGTCTCTTTGACTGCCTTGACGATGATGTTCCACCCGAGACGGTTCCAGGGAAAGATACGTCCCAGGATTTTATCGATGAGGGCCAAGGATTCCAAGCGGTAAAACTGTCTGCCAGAGGATGGCGATGCAGGGAATTTATGGGGAATGATGTACAACGAGCGCCAGGCAACAGGCCTTAGCCCTGCCTTTAGAAGTTTCTTTTTAAGGCTCCGGGGGGTATAGAAACGGAGATGTGTTGCATCCCATCCATACCAGTCCTTTTGACGCCGCACAACGCGATGATACATTCCTTCTATTAAATAATTAAGGGAAAAGGCATTCTGGGTGCTTACCGTCAAGACCCCTTCGGGTGCAAGGTTTTGCGCGGCTGCATCGAGAAGAGCCTGATCGTCTTCAACGTGTTCGACTACGTCTTTTAACAGGATAACATCGAAAGAGGCGCCAGGTTGAAAAGCAGGCCATCTTTCGCTCACAATAAACTCGCATTTATCCTGGACCCCCTCTTTTTCCGTGAGATAACGGGCTGTTGATAAAACTGTTTCTTCAGCGTCCACCCCTACGATACGGGTAGCGCCCAACCTGGCGGCATAGACAAGAAACATACCCGCACCACAGCCATAATCAAGGAATCTTTTCCCCTTCAGGTCTCCCAGCAATGCACTGATAAACATATTTTTTATTCTGCTGTAGGCCTTGCTCTGCTGATCCATATACGCCTGCAGGGCCTTCTCGATATGCTCAGAACGTATCCAGTGGTCTTCGGGGTATCTTTTTCTTTTCATACGCGGATATGATGATCTGCAGGAAGTCCATTTGTCATTCCGGTCTGCCTGCAGCAAAAATACAGACCTCTGTGAGGCTTATTTATTAAATCCCATAAACTGCCTGTATACCTGTTCCCATTCCCACCTTTCCCGTTCAGGGGAAAAATTTGTCATACGCTCTCTTGCGGCAATACCCAGTGCCAGGCCGCCATCAGACAGCGTGATGATCCGCTCAAGGGCATCGGCAATGGTGTTAGCGCTGCCCCAGGGCACAATGAAACCCGATATCCCGTCTTCCATGAGGTTTTCCACTGCCCCCACACGGGTGGCAACACAGGGAAGTCCACAGGCCATTGCCTCCATGAGGATATTGGGACACCCTTCCGACACAGAAGGGAGGACAAAGGCATCAAGGCTCAAAAGCCAGTCAGTCACCTTTTCATGGGAAACAGCAGGGTGAAATGTGAGGATGTCCTGAATGCCGGTTCCTTTGATCATGTCTTCGCAGGTCTTCCGTTCCGAATCCCTGATCGTTCCCGTCAGTTCCAATGTTACATCATGCTGCTTTCTTAATTCTGCTATTGCCTTAAAGAGGTAGGGCAGCCCCTTTGCGTACTTGAATATGCCGGCACAGCCGATGTGAAAGGTATTATTTTTAACACTTTGAGGAGTCCATGGCACAGTAGGTATGGAAACGGAGTTGTAGATGATCTGTGCCTTCCCTTTAATCGATGAGAGAGCGTCTGCTGTGTCAAGAAGGTCCCGGCTTAACACCACAACCCTGTCGGCATTCTCCAGGCCGCTTTTACACATTGCGGTCTTTTCAGGGCTGAATATATACTTTTTTACGTCATTGCCAACAATGGTGACAATGGAAGGTTTCCCTGTTTTGCGGGCAATAAGACCCGTAATATACCCCGCGGGATAGAGAAAAAAACTGTGGAAACAATCAAAGCACTGATCGTCATGGAGAAGTTCGAGGGACTGATACATCATTTTGAAGGTCCGTGTATAAGGAGAATCCCACATCGTAAGTGGTCTGCCGTAAAACTCTTCTTTGCCGATGTTCATCCGGTGAACCATGATCCCGTCAATAAGTTCATTCCTCCTGTTTTCATCAAGGAGAATCATCGGTTCATCCGTGACTGTAAAATGGGCAACATGAACCTCTATCCCCATGTCCCGGATATGCCGGGAAACGTTTTTCACTGTCCGCGCAAGCCCACCCCATTGGTCAGGCGGATACTCAGGTGTTACAATGCATGTTTTCGTAATGTTGCCTTTTCTTCGAAGCATGTATGGGTTTTATAGTATCAAAGACATTGTCACTTAGTCAACCATGTTATTGTTGGAGCTTCCTGACTTATGGAGGCCAACCAACCAGGCTCCAGCGTTCTCGACCGAAATGGTTCCGTCCGGGGTGAATTTAACATTTCTTTGAATAATCACAGGTATATTGTTGGGTGTAAGTCAGAAAGACTCAGGAAACATCCTGGTTGTTGCCGACTCGTAGGGCGATTTCTTTACAAAAGAAGCGTTATGGGGTAATAATAATGAATGACAGGTGAAATGCATTATGCCCCGATCTGATGTTCATCCCAAATTCCATTTCGAACCCTGGCAGGTGTGGCCGGGGTCATATGATAACCCTCCTGCCTCTGGAGAGGTCTATCCCTTTCCGGACGTTTCAGGATTAAAGATTGACCTGAAAACGCCCATCGCCTCTATGGGTTCATGCTTTGCCAGGGAGATAAAGGATGTGCTCATTGACAGAGATTATTCATACATCAGGGAAGAGGTTGGTCATCCTGCCTCGAAACACGCCAGCGCCGCATGGGAACGAACGTACAACTCCTTTTCCATGCGACAGATATTCGAGTATACCTTTGACGACTGGAGGCCTCATGTTCGCTGGTGGAAGGCGCCAGTGTCCGGCATCATCCAGGACCCCTACCGAAGGATTATCCTTTACAAATCGATGGCGGAGGCGGAGGCGGACTTCGAAAGACATTGCCTGGCATCGCGCACAGCCCTTGAACGTGCAGAGGTACTCATTCTGACCTTCGGTCTCACCGAGATATGGGAAGACAGGATTGACGGGTCTGTGATCTGCCTTCCTTCCGGTCCCTATGTGAACGAGGGCGGTGATATGAGCCGGTACCACTTCAGGGTGAGTCGCTATCATGAAAACCTTGACAACATGGAGCGCATATATGAACTTATGAAGGCCCATAATCCCCGGTGCAAACTGATTGTGACGGTCTCACCGGTACATCTCTGGGCAACATTCAGGAAAGACCTCGACGTCATCAGCGCAAGCTGGAATTCCAAGGCTACCCTGAGGGCTGCTGTAGACGAATTTGTCTCCCGCCACGAGAACGTATTCTATTTTCCTGCCTTTGAGATGGCCGTTACATACAGGGCAATCCTCGGCAAATCGTTATTTACCGAGGGAAGGGAGCCGTTCCACGTCAACAAAGAGACGGTAAATTTCATCATGGATAATTTCTTCCGCATATTTTCGAATGAATAGATGTGAGAAAATGGGGAGGGATGTGGGAATGGATATCCGGGAGGGGATAGAGTACCCATGTAAGCGTGAGAGGTAGGGGGTATACGAAGGAAAAGGTAAAATGACTTGCCAAAATATCTCCACCATTTACAGAGACCCATCCGCATAATGGATCAGTATTGCCTTCCGAACGGACGACATCCGGTTTATAGTTCCTCAAGACGGGGATCAGGGCAACGCCCCTGCCTTCCGATGTCGCTTTGCGGATTATGTATGTACAAGAGTCAATGTTAGTTTGCCCGGGAGAAAACTGCCAGCACACGGTGACGGTGTGATTCCCATGCCCTGCTATTAAAGGGGCTCGCGTCGCCCCCTCCGCCAGCAAGCGCGACCCGCAACAAGCGGGTACCCCGGCCATTCTCTCGCGCTCGCAGTGCTCGCTAAATGACGCTCGGACTGAATCCTGAATGATCCAGTACTTATGGGCCGGAAAGGAGACCGTTCTTGTTACGGCAATCCTTGTGCCTCTTTCGTCGAGATAATCATTGCAGATTCCCGTTAACGTATCAATCGAGCATTCCAACCCTTTCTTCCGAGAAAGTAATTTAAGCGGCAGATCATTTATACCAAGCGTTTCATGGTGAAATCCAAAGCCTTCCCTCGCTGATCGTACTCTTTCCTGAAAAGCTAACTGTGACCTCTCGGGGCCTTTCCCATCGATGAGGATCATATTATGGGCAACGGCTGAGCGGTAATAACCGGTAAGGGGCGTAGGCGCGTAGGTTGTGATGCCCGGGTCCGCAAGACAAAGGGTTCCATGCACTGTTACATCGAGAGAGAGGACATCTTCATGTATGTGTGTCATTCCCGGAGGACCTGCCCTGAATACAAGGAAATGTGAGTCTTTGTTGTAACCCGACCGCATAACGCCAATACCGGCATCGGGGTATATGTGTACAGCAGCGGCAGGCGAAGTGCCTCTCCGGCCTTTTGTGCCGATCCATATAAAATCGGGACGGTTAAAGAGTTCTCCTGCAAGCCTCATGAGGACTCTATAGTCACCGGTTATGTTCCCTGAATCATTCAAAGAAGGCCAGGTGAAGTCAGGGCGGCATAGAGAAGCGAGGTATCCGGCTGCCCTTTCCAGGGGGGCCTCAAATACTGCGGGGAGAGGTACATGTTTGACGGATGCTGCCCTTTTCACTTCCAATAATGCATGGAGGCAGATGGCGTGATAAAGCGGTGACAGTTCAAAATGAACCCCATCCGCCATAAATTGTCTGTGGAATTCACTTTCAAGACGACTTACCCCCTCCTCGAACCACTTGGCGGCTTCCGTTAATTCGGGGAGGCATATCCCGGCAAGGGCTAATGCCGTTGATTCCACGATGATCCAGTTATTAGGATGGCCTTTGTGATCCATGAGGTGGCGGGCATGTTCCCAGAAGGAACGGAGCATCAGTTCTTTCGTTTCACGCCTGAAGGATTCATGAGGCCATGCTATCCCTTTTATCCAGAGCCATTCCCTGAGACGCCATGCAGCAGACAGGGTTTCCCAGGATGGTCCAGCGCCGCCGTTTGATCCCACAGGCACGGGATGCGCGATGATCCAGTCGTGGATTATCTGATCCAGAAATGCACTATAATGCCGGTCTTTTTTCTCCAGAAAGGCCTTCATCACTTCCCTTAAGAAGTGATGCCGGTGGAGAAAGTGCGACCATTCCAGAATGCAGGACGGGTTTTTGTCCCACTGTAAGGGCCATGGAAGTTGTTGGCCCATGATGTGACCCTTGAGGATTTCGTCAGCGCCCTCCTGAGGGTAGGGATGGTAAGGGGGGATAGAAAGCAATGACGCATATGCCTGCCCGTAAGGATTGTCCGCATCTTCCCCTGGGCCCCTTTCTTGCGGGAGAGAGAGGGCCCTTGCAGACGCGCAATGGCTCAGCATCGCCTTGAGACCTCCATTTGTCAGCCTCGGGCCTGCCGGGAACAGCCGGTCTTCGCCATAGAGGGCGCCTATGCCCACTGCGATCAATCCCGTTGAAACGTCTGTTTTCTCATGTTTGCATGTGATTTCTATGCGGGTGATGTCTTTCCAGTCATCCGGTTTTCCATATGTGCCGAATGACTCCCGGGGGAATGCTAATTCCACTGTTTTCCCGGGTGGCAGGCATTCCCGCCCACCGCTTAGTGAAACGGGCTCATCGATCACATCTGTTTTGCCGGACCCGTGGAACAATCTCATTTCTGCATACAGGACCGTTTCCGTAAGGTTGGTTGCGGTAAGAGATAGCTGGTTGAATGACGAAAAATCCCGCATGGGGCATAGAAGGGTTACGCGGATCTGACCGATCGATGCGGCATGTCCGTACCCCTCAAAGAGCAACGCCCTCCTGGTGATTGTGTCACAAAGAAATGTGTCGGAAGGCAATCCCGGATCTTTCATGTGATCCTCGTCTGCTTTTTATATCGTGTTATCGACATAGGCGGCAAAAGTGTAGTACTGTTATAATGCAAGTGATATAACTATATCATAACTTGCCGGGGAAAAGGGTCATAAAAGATGAGGAGTAAAACATGATAAAGGTGTTTCTTGCGCGGCACGGTGAAACCGCTGGAAACAGCCAGGGACTTATCCTTGGACGAAAGGACTATCCTCTAACTGACAAAGGCATTAAGACCACCACGAAACTGGCTCATATTGTTATGGAGAGGCTTATGTCATATTCCGGAAGCCTTTCTTTTGTCGGAGATGGGTCCGGACTATTGCCGAAAGATGCCCGTGTGTTTAGAGGCCTCATCGTAGCCTCTTCCCTTGGCCGTGCCCTTGAGAGTGCGCGGATATATGCCGACAAAACCGGATGGCAGATAGAGGTGATGGCAGGGATGGCCGAGCTTTCCTGTGGACAATGGGAAGGACAACTCAGGAGCGTAGTAGCGCCGGATCGGCCCTTTATCCGTGCAGCATGGACGGCGTCCCCTCCTGAGGGTGAGGGCTATGCGAACGGAGAACTCCGGGTGGCCGAAGTCGTACGGAAGATAAAAATGATGGAGGGTTATGATGTAGCCATTGTCGTAGGTCACGCGGGGATAAACCGTGTCTTCCTGAAACTGTGGCTCGAGATGGACCCGTTGTGCATCCTGAATGTCCATCAGTCCCATGAAACGATATACATACTGAATAGCGGTGACGATAAAGAAGTGGATTGGATACATGCTGACGGAACGACCGGCCAGGGACTGATAGTTGAAAAACCATAAAATCCTTCTCATCGAACCCCCCTTTTACCGGCTTTTTAAAGAGACTTACGGGCTGGTCAGGTACCCCCTTTCTCTCGGGTATCTTGCGTCATCCGTAAAAGCAGGGACGGATTGGGATATCATGGCCTATAACGCTGATTTTACACCGGCCAGCGACCCCTTTGAAGTGACGTATTTTAAGGGTGCGGGCTTTGCGCGCTACCGCAGGACCCTCTGTGATGTATCGCACCGGATATGGCAGGGGATTCGGGATGTCATCTCCGGATATGCACCGGCTGTTGTGGGCATCTCAGCAAAATCATCCACCTTTGCGTCTGTCCTCCGGGTCGCAGGTATTGCAAAAGCGATCAATCCCGAGATCATTGTCGTTGTCGGTGGTCCTCACCCTTCTGCCGTATTCTCAAAGGCATTTGACACGACAGGCATGAAAGGGGGTCGAGTCGACAGGACAGATGCGGGCGGCGAGGTTTTTTGCCGGGATATTGATATGTTTGTTGTCGGTGAGGGAGAAGAGACGATCGTTGCATTACTGGATGCCCTCGAAAGGCATAAGAGCCCTGACCGTATCGGAGGGATTGTGTATAGAAAGGGGGAAGAGCTTATGGCAACCCTGCCGGGAAGACCCGTAGAAAACCTCGACGCGCTTCCCTTTCCCTATCAATATGCCCCTCACGTCTTAAAAGATTACGAAATCTACCCGTTATCCGCTTTCAGCAATGTTTTTGCTACACGGGGATGCCCTTACTGTTGCCTTTTCTGCGGGTCCAGAAACGTATGGGGGAAAGGCGTACGGTTCCGTTCACCCCGCAATGTGGTTGAAGAGATACTGAATCTGCAAAACATCGGCATCAAAGACATCCATTTTGGTGATGACACCTTCGGGGTTACAACACCATATCTCCAGACCCTTTGCCGGGCAATCAAGTCTTCATGCCCAGGGATCAGTTGGAGTTGTGAAATTCATGTTCGGCTCGTGAATGACAAAAACATATCCATTATGAAAGAAGCGGGGTGCTTCATGATCCAGCTCGGTATTGAGTCGGGGAATAACGAAATCCTGAAAGAAGTTAGAAAAGGCTTTACTATCGAGGAGGCGCTTGTAGCATGCAATATCATCAGGAACCACGGCATAAACCTGCAAACCTTTTTTATGGCCGGATTCCCTCAGGAGACAGAGGCGTCCCTCAAAGATACTGCGAAGGTCATCGAAGAGATTGAATGTGAAAAGATCATATACAGCATATTTACCCCTTATCCTGGCACGGAGGCTTTCGAACTTTGTCGGGGCAAGGGCATGATCACCCCCGACTATGACCCGTCCCTCTACTGCCACCAGAGCCCTGAAAACTGCTTCTGCGTCAATATATCCCCTGAGCGTTTCAGGAAGCTGTCATCCCGTATTGAGGAGACGGTAGTGCAAAAAAACAGATTCTCATGGGCAAGGTCTTTGTTTGCGTTGCATGGCCCGTGGGAATCTCAATAGCCCACACCGTGGGCGAGAAGGGGAGGCTCCGACAGCTTTGCTGGTGGAGGGGGCGACGTGAGCCCCGGTAACAGGGCAATGCGCAGTCGAATGGAATAATCAGAACGGACGCATACTTGACCAGTTTTCAAGGTCGGTAATGATGCCTTTGCCGATTCGGTATTTGTCAAAGCTGAAATGGAGGGGAACCGTGTTCCGGTTGAGAAGGTCCAAAAGGATATGGTCAGGGGGAGAGGCAAGTATATCCTTTTCAGCCATCACAATGACGTTATCCCGGGGGATGAGACATGCACGGCGCTCCTGCTCGCCGCTGGGATGGTGTTCCGGTATGATGAGCGCCCTCGAATCGGTCAGGAGGATCTCATTGATAATATTGTAGCCTGCACGGCATACGACCAGTTTTGATACATGGATGAGGTCTATGAGGGGGTAAAAGAATGGCAGGAACCGGACATCCTCAAATAGGGGGTCGTTCTGTGAACCTTTAAAAATGTTCTGGTCAAGGTACGGGTCTATGATTATGATGATCTGGAAGCGCCGGCTCAGCCCTGTTCGATGAAATGCGGACATGAGGCACCGGCTCAAAGCGCCGACATCGCCGTGGCGGGAGAGGTTCATGAGAATGATGGGTTTGTCCGGCAGACGGAATCGCTTGAGAACCTCCTGCGGATCAGGCAATTCATCGAGATGTTTATCGGTTATTTTCCCCACATACCGGATTCTCGATTCAATGAGGGGATCATTGCCGAGGAACTCCCTGTTTACGTCTATGGTGGTTTTGTCATCGAAGACATATATGAAGTCATACAATGATACATAATCGGTCAGCGGGAACTGGAATCGGCCTTCATGCGATCCTGGAGTACCACCCAAAATGCCCCGTGATATGTTGACCAGGGGGAATTCGTCCGGTGTCCCTTTGCAGGCCTTTTTTCTGGCAAGAAGAGGGGTGACTTCGCCTGACAACCCGGCTATATAGTGCTCGATCATCAGTGCGTCAGGCCTGAAGAAATCAAATGAGCCAGCAATAGCCCTTTTTCGGTATTCAAGGATATCATCAAGGCTTGTCTCATGGAGATACCGGGGAGATAAAGAACCGCCTTCGCCAGTTATCACTTTTTTTACACTCGGGAGCTTGATGACTTCAATACCTTGTCTCAACAGGATATGAGGCACCGATGTGCCCGACACGACAAGAAAATCAATATCGGGCCGCCATTTTTTTATGCCAGTAATAATCGCCAGGACCCTGAAGGTGTGACCAAGGCCTATAGAATTATGTGTGTAAATGAGGATGCGGTGAATACGGTTTGACAAAATAGCTCCGTTTAATGCAGTCTATAAAAGAGATTTATATATGTCAAACAATTAATCAGGGGTTATCAGGTAAGCCTACGGTATGAAACGTTTTCTTTCAAAAACGCTTAACATATATGATCAGGAAATTAGAAAATTCCTCTGGATAGGCGCTATCTTTTTCGGCATCTTCTTTATCATGGCCATTTTCCGTAGCTATGTGGATACCACATTTCTCAAACGCTATGGCGCCGGCTCTATTCCGCTCATGCTGCTCATTAACGGTGTCGTGACCATCGTTGTTTTCGGATTTATGAATCGTCTCAATATGAAATTCCCCGATCATAGACTCCTGAGCGGTTTTCTTATACTATGCGCCCTTGCGATAACAATCCTCTTTTTTATGATTCAGGGGGGGAGTATAATCGCCTATCCGGTACTTTTTCAAATCCTGAACCTCCAGGACTCGTTTTTTTTGGTATACCTCTGGAACATGGCATGCGATCTCTTTGATGCCCGTCAGGGAAAACGCATTTTCCCCCTCATTATGGCGGGACAGGTGCTGGGAACCACGCTGGGGAGTTTTATCGTGGCGCCCCTTGCTTCATACGCCGGATATGAGCCTCTCCTTATTATCACCTCGGCAGGTTACTTTGCTATCGCATCGGCGATGGCCTTTTCGGCTGGAAGGATGGTCGGTTCCCTTGCCCCTGAAAAAACAGAAGAAAAGACGTTAAGTAAAGGCCCGGCGGAAATCTTGTCTATCATGAGGCAGTATCCCATTATACGCTATCTGATTATATCGGGCCTTATTCCGAATATCCTGCTGCCTGTCTTTACATATCAGTTCAGCGTTATTGCCCAGCACAGCTTTACCTCAGAGCACTCTCTGCTGACCTTCCTCAGTGTATTCAGGGGGGGTACAACGCTGATAAGTTTCATTCTCCTTTTTGTAATGGGTCGTGCCTATACAAGAATGGGGCTGCCCAACGCATCAATGATTCAGCCGTTAAATTTTGTTTGTGTTTTTACTGCGCTGACTCCCTTTTTCAATATATTTACGGCAGCATATGGCCAGTTTTCCACCATATTCATCCAGAGGGCCATTGCCGGACCTGCCAACAAAGTCCTCTTTAATGTGGTGCCTGAGACTGTCGCAGCATGGAGCCGTGTATTTGTAAGGGGAACCGTAATAAAGGCAGCTGTCATTATAGGCGCCCTTATCATGGTTGTACTGAAGCATGTGGTAAGTGCAAAAGGGTTGGCCCCTGTTGCAGCCGTAATTGCTCTGTATTGGATTTTCGAGACCGTTCTTTTCAAAAGACGATACAAAGAGGGGCTTAAACAGGTGCTCATGGACGGAGGTATCGATTTCGACCGTATCGAATCAGAGATTGCCATGGAACAGGATGTAACGCCTATGGTTTTCCAGGCCTGCAGTATTGCCACCGGGCAGCACAAAGGCCGCAGGGAGATGGTATGTCATGAGGATATCACGCCCGAAATAGCGCTGAAACAATTGAACAGCAAAGACGACCTTGTACGGGCTGAGGCGGTGGTTTTCTTCGGCGGCCATCGTGACCCGCGGGCCATTAACCGCTTGATTCAGAGCCTCGATGACAAGGAGGTAGTCAGGGAAAGGGCTGTCGAATCCATTGCCGCCTATGGCGAAGGTGCCAGGCCATTTCTCGAAACAGCTTTACTGGACAGCCCTATAAGGATTCAACTGGGTATCATTGAGGCCATGAGATGTTCAGGCATGAAGGATTTTAATGTAACGCCTTTTATGTTCAAGGTATTAACAACAGCATACAACAATTTGATTGCAGCGGAAGCTCTTTCGCGTCATCCCGGCTCACATAGCTACGATATGCTGAAGACCCACCTTTATGAACAGAATGAAGAGATCATGGGCGCTGTCTTTTATGCCCTTTGGGTACGCTATGACGATATGAGATTGATGTATGAGTCCCTCCGCACCGGCAAGGCTTCTGCTGCTGTGGAGATGGTGGAGACATCCATCGACAGGGAGACGGCAAGGTATCTCATCCCCCTCATCGATGAGATACCTTTTGCCGAAAAGATAGAGCGTGGGAGACAGGTTCTACCTCTCTTACAAACAAACGATATTGCCTATATCTTTTCCGGGTTAACAAGAAGCGATGACCCTGTCACAAGGATGCTCGTGGCGTATGCCGTAGGTGAACATATGCCCAATATGAGTTTTTACCCTGTTGCAGAATGGCTTCTCGATGATCGGGATGAAGGGGTGAGGCAGGCTGCTGCCTATGCAGTACAACGGTGCATGAAAGGAGACGCAAAGATGCCTGAAATTATTTATGATATGGACATTTTGAAAAAGGAGGCCCTTTTTAAGGGCATCACCATTAAGGGATATAAGGCCATTGCCTCTATCGCAACACAGAAATTTTATAAAGCAGGGGATATCCTTATCGGTGAAGGGAAGGAGGTCCTGTCGCTCTATATTATCACGGATGGCCAGGTACACGTCTTTACCCATTACGGGACCGATAGGCAACAGCTTATGGGTACGTTGACAGACGGGGACGTTATGGGTGAACTCTACCTTTTTAGCCATCTCCCTGCAGGTGAAACCTATGTGGTGGCATCGGACTTTCTGGAGGCCCTTGTCTTCAACCGTCATGCCTTTTATGAGATTATGAATCTCCATCCCCAAATCGGAATAAACCTTTGCAGACAATTTTCCGTGAGGTTGGCCGGGGAGAAAAATAAATCTCAGGGGCAGTAATCTACTATTCAGCTCGCACGGCGAGCGAGAGGGGGAGGCTCACACGGTTTTGCCGGGTGAGGGGGCAACGCGAGCCCCTTTGATAGCCGGGGCTTCACAGAAGCAGTTCATCGGGGACAGGCATCTTTTCTGTCAATGCATGGAACAGTTTCACATATGTATCTACCCTCTGCTCCCATGAGTGTTTATGTGCCATAAAGGCCATTACTGCTTCCCTTTTGTCTGACGGCGGGTGTTGAAGGAGCGACCGGGCCTTTTCTGTCAGGTCTTCCATATCATCGTATTTAAAGGTCAAACCGAGGCCGGTCTCACGAATGAGTGTATTATTAACAATGGGCTCTTCGGAAAGCACCGGGAGGCCGCCCCTGAGATAACTGAATATTTTCGACATATCGTTGTCGAAAGGATAAGGGCCTGTGGCGATGGCAAGGCCCATGCGGGCATGAAAGACATAATTCCATATCTCGTCTTCAGATAATGATCCGTGCTGCACCACCAGAGGACTGAGCGCATGCTGTTCCTTTCCGGAGTATAGGCATGACTTGTCTGAGCCGATGAAGTGAATCTTTGCCACCCCCTCGAAACGCCGGGAGATTTCATTGATTACAGGGATCATGCGCGGTGCTGCAAGGCTTCCGAGAAAGAGGATAACCTTTTCATGAGGACTGAAAGGGTTTTTCCCCGGCAGCGGGATCACAGAAGGGCACCCGGTAGGGACACACACGACAGGGGAGGCTGGGCCATACAGGGCATGCCACCTCTCTCCGTTTTCAGCATTGTTCACGATAACACAGGAGGCCCGTTCCCTGATAAGGGCCTGGCATCTCAGGAGTTGTTCCCTCATTGACTCATCCCGTTCAGGTAACAGGTCGTCTACAACCCGCACAATCCTGGAAACTACCGGTCCTTCATAACCGTCAATCAGATCAATAGAAAAATGATAGCAGGTTTTCACGAGGTCATAACGGCCTGATTTTAGGGAGCTTAAATGGCATACAGGCACAACTCCATCAATGAATCCATCTTCTTCAACAGGGGCAAGGATTTCCGTTTCCATGCCTTTATGTATCAATCCCTTTGATATGGCACGAAGGCGGATCAGATCGATGCTTGCCGGCGGCGCCAAGGGGTTTTTATGAAAGACAATTGCTATCTTCATTTTAATGTTTTCGTCATCTCAAGAACAATTCCCACTCAATAAGCGAAAGAACGCGGATAAAAATTGATAATCATCCCCTGCTGCATTGCCGCTATGGTTGTTGATCCAATTTTTTTGCCGGTTTTAGAAGCATATACGCAGGCAGGATTACCAATGCAAGGAAAATCAGATAGACTGCAGGGGCTATAAGAACTCCCGTTGTTTTGATCAGACAGGTACTCACCATCGGCGCAGTACCGCAGAAAAATGCGAAAATTCTAAACCTTAGATTGCTTTCCCATTCATGTTTCGTTGACTCCCAACCCATATATTCATTGTCCTTCAATTCTATTTTGATTTCAACTTAAAAACACTTAATAGATTACCGAATATTGGGTCGAAATATATGTGTTTCTAAAAATGGTACAGATATTCTCTTTCAGGAAGCAAAGAACCGAGTCAGATTGGATAATTGTGGCGCACCCAAGGGAGGGAGTATTGTTATCTCCGGCAAGTTGCTGGCTCCCCCCCGGCATACCCTGTGGGACGGTAGCCTTGCAGTCCGGGACGCTCTACAATCAACGTAACTATGCAAGGCTATATAGTCCTCTCAGGCTTAGCCTTCATTCTACAGGCAATACGATTATGAGTTACTTAAAGGTATGGAATACGGTTGTCCGAATTTACAAACCTTTCATTTCTGCCTTTACACTCTCTGTCAAAAACTGCTAAAACATTCTCATGTATTCTGAATTCAGGAGATTGCAGTGGATAGACCCTTTTTAGAAGTTTTACTTATAGCAGTTCTCATAATTCTCAACGGTATTTTTTCTGCCGGTGAGATTGCCATCATCTCTTCACGGAAAAGCAAGATTAAAGAGATGATAAAAAACAAGAAAGGAAAAAGGGCCGAAGCCTTGCTCGAAATGAAAGAGAATCCGGAAAGGTTTCTTTCTGCAGTGCAGATTGGTATAACGCTTTTTGGTACCCTTGCTTCCGCTATAGGCGGTATCCTTGCGGTACAATATGTGAAGCCTGTAATACATGCCATGCCTTATATCGGTGTTTTTGACGATACTATCTCCCTTGTTATCGTGGTAGCAATCCTTACCTATATCTTTCTTGTTGTCGGAGAGCTTGTGCCCAAATATATCGGTATGAACTATAAAGAAAAGGTGGCATTATGGATTGTTCCGATCTTCCAGCTTACTTCAAGATTCCTCTTCATGTTTGTAAATTTTCTCTCATTGTCAACAATGCTTGTTGTCAGAAGCCTTTCCCTTAAGAAGGGTGAGGAACATATCGGTGAAGGCGAGATTAAGATATTGCTTGAAGAAGGCAGGCGGAAAGGCGTTTTTGATGAGACCGAGGAAAAGCTTATCCATGGCGTTTTTGAATTTGCCGACCGGTCGGTAAAAGAGATTATGGTTCCCAGGCCGAACATTTACAGTATCAATATCGAGGATGGCATGGACGAGATATTGAAATATATTGTTGAGAACGAATTTTCCCGGTATCCGGTCTGCAAGGGGAGCCTTGATAGTGTTATCGGGCTTGTCTATCACAAGGACATCGCTAAGCAGATATGGCTGAAGAATCCCATTTACCTGGAGAACATCCTCAAAAAACCTTATTTCATACCCGATACAATGGAAATAAGCATTCTCCTCAAAGAGATGCAGAAAAGGCGCCAGCACCTTGCCATTGTGGTGGACGAATATGGAACCACCGCCGGCATTGTGACGCTTGAAGACATTATGGAAGAGATTTTCGGGGAGATAATGGATGAAACCGACGTGGACGACAGGATCGAAAGATTGAAGGACGGCTCTATTATTATCGATGCCTCTTATTCAATCAGGGATCTGAATATCAGGCTTGACATCGATATTCCCGAGTCTCCGGATTATGAAACGCTTGGCGGATTTGTACTCAACCAGTTGCAGGGTATGGCCAGGGGAGGCGAGATGATTGACCATGGCATATACAGGTTTATAGTGGTCGGAGTAGAAGGAATAAGAATTACCAGGGTAAAACTCGAAAAACCAAGGAAAAGACAGACAGGTATCTTAAAATAGTAAAATCTTATAAATCAGCCTGAAGTTATTCTTAATATCAATTTGACAAATATCAATTATGAATATTAAAGTTAGCCTATATTCTGTGGAGGTTAACATTAATGGAATTTTTTAAAAGGCATTGGAAGATTATATTGTGCGGTGTTTTTATAGGGATTTTTGCGGCTGTTCTCCAGAAACTCGGCAATCCGGCAAATATGGGCATATGCGTGGCCTGTTTTGAGAGGGATATTGCAGGGGCGCTTGGCTTTCACAAGGCGGCGATTGTTCAATATTTGAGGTCGGAGATCATTGCGTTTGTCCTTGGCTCATTTGTTGCGAGCCTTATCTTTAAAGAATTCAAGCCAAGGGGCGGCTCTCTTCCCCTCGTGAGATTTTTTCTCGGGTTTTTCGCCATGCTTGGCGCCCTTGTCTTTCTCGGATGCCCATGGAGGGCTTTGCTCCGACTTGCCGGCGGTGACTGGAACGCCATTCCTGCGATTATCGGCCTTATAGTTGGTGTTTATGTAGGCATTCTTTTTATCAGGAATGGCTTTACGCTTGGAAGGAATTATCCGGCTTACAAGCTTGCGGGTCTTTTGATGCCCATGCTGATGTTTGCCCTTCTTCTCCTTTTAATCATCAAGCCGGTAACGCCCACAGGTGCTCCTTTCTTCAGCCAAAAGGGACCTGGTTCACAGCATGCACCCATTATTGCGTCTTTTGCCATTGCATTTTTCATAGGTGTGTTTGCCCAGAGGACACGCTTCTGCACCATGGGGTCGATCAGAGATGTAATCCTCATGAGGGATTTCCATCTTGCCAGCGGCGTAATCAGCCTCCTCGTCTTTGCGTTTTTGGCAAACCTCGTATTTGGGCAATTCCATCCGGGTTTTACCGGCCAGCCCATAGCCCATACGAACCATCTCTGGAATTTTCTTGGTATGGTCCTTGCGGGCCTTTCGTATGCACTTGCCGGAGGTTGTCCTGGTAGACAGCTTTTCCTGTCCGGTGAAGGTGATATCGATGCGGGAGTTTTTGTGATCGGGATGATCGTTGGTGCAGGGTTTGCCCACAATTTCGGCACTGCAGCTTCCCCGGCAGGCATTGCTCCGTGGACACCCTTTGCCGTTATAATGGGTCTTCTGTTCTGTGTGGCAACAGGGTTATTCATGAGAAAAAGAATTGTATAAGGAGGATGGAAAATGAGCAGAACAACACTCGATTTAAGGGGTCTTTCCTGCCCGCAACCTGTTTTTGAAACAAAAAAAGCGATTGAAAACCCATCCTTTGAATCTTTGGAGGTTCTCGTCGATACACAGGCATCCGTTGAAAACATAAAGCGGTTACTGAACAGCAAGAAGAATATTGAATATTCTGTTGAAGAAGGTGAAGATTTCAAGGTTATCATTTCAAGAGCGTAAAGATAGTTGAGGACCACGCTTTCAAGCGTGGGTGAATGCATTATTATTCACACAACGCGTGTACATATGGTAGCATTATTTCAAGAATGGACAACCAGTATTATATAACGGTTATTGCCGGTGTTATTGAAAATGATAGCAGAATTTTGATTGCCAAGCGGAAGAAAAATAGCTTTTTAGGTGGCAAATGGGAGTTCCCCGGAGGAAAATTAGAGGATAACGAAACCCCCGAAGAATGTTTGAAAAGAGAACTGATGGAAGAATTTGGCATTGAGTCAGAAATAGGTGACTTTATCTGTTCAACCCGGCATCCCCTCAATTGCCAGACTACAATTGATCTTGCAGTATATAAGGTAAACTATGTTTCCGGGGAATTTTGCTTGAATGACCATGACGAGATACGATGGATCAGACGATCCGAATTAAACCAGTACGATTTCCCGGAAGCTGATTATGCAGTAGTAAAGAGGCTCATGGAAGATTTATAGATGAAAGGTGAAATGTGAAAGGTTATAGGTCATTGTTTATTTCATCTTGAGGAGGTAAATATGCCATTTGTGAATATTAAGATTACCAAGGAAGGTGTTACTGCTGAAAAGAAGGCAGAACTTATCGAAGGGGTCACCCGGTTGCTCGTTGATGTGCTGGGTAAAAATCCCCAGACTACGGTCGTGATTATTGATGAGGTGGAAACAGACAACTGGGGCATCGGCGGTGAAAGCGTTACAGTACGACGCAAACGCAGTCAGTAACAGAGGTTTTACCGTAATGGTTTAAAACCAATTGCACATCACGGAATTTATCAGTCAATCAGATTCTTCAGCCGTTCTATAACGGTTTTCAGTTGTTTTTCCCTTTCCTTCAACGCTTCACGGAATTCCCTCCGGTGAGTGTGCACGATTTCTACCTCCAGATGGGAATGGTATGTCTCGATGACATTGAGCAATAATTTTGCTTCTTCACTATCCATTTCAAGGGTTATCATGATACTCTCCTTTCTTTCATGTAAAAAGCATTTTGAAAAAGAGCAGCTTACTACTGGCGATAAATATGCTGATAGGCATTTCGTAACCTCTGAGCGACAATACCCGTGAGGTGCTTGTAAATGAATAAACCCTCAGCAGGATGTCTTTTTATGACATCTTCTATCGTATCCCTGGAAACCCTTATTACCTTTGCACCCTCACTGCAACGCGCTGTAGCGGTATAAACATAGGGTTCAACGAGTGCAGACCATCCAAAAATTTCACCAGGCCGAGTCATGGTATAATGCATATTTTCTCTCTCAAGCAAAACAATATCTACCTCTCCTTCTACGAGCTCATAAATGTAAAGCGCTTCCTCATCTGTTCTAAATATGACCGAATCCTTTTCAATAACTATTTCCTCGCTGTTCTTGCCAATTTCACTCATGACACGCTGACTTACTCCCCGAAAAAGATCAAATTCTTTTGTTGGAGATGCTTCCATAATCGACATGACCATCACCACCCTTTTTAAATTTATCTCCTTACTATCTCTATTAGCACAAGATTCTAAAATTGCAATAACTATTTGTAATTAGTATAGGAATTTGTTGTGCATCTTGACAAACTCTTTAAAAGGCATTATTAACTGAAGGATTATGAACGCGAAAGAAAATTTGAAAAATATGAAAAAGTCACGGATGAGCAAGCAGATTGTTATGGGAACTTTCTTTCTTATACTCCTTGGCGGAGGCTGGTTTTTCCCTCTCATCGGGTATTTTATCCCGCTCTGTATGGTTGCAGGTATCAGCATGGCGAGCGTAAAAGGAAGAAAATGGTGCAACTGGTTCTGCCCGAGAGGTTCCTTCGCGGATGCTTATATGAAAGCAATAAGCCCTGAAAAGAAAATTCCGGATTGGTTACGCTCATTACCTGTTCGCATTGGAGTGCTTGCCTTCCTCATAGGGATGCTCACTGTCCAGATCATAAGGTTTTGGCCTGATCCATATGCCATCGGCAGGTTTTTTATGGTGCTCCTTACCATTACGACAGCCGTCGGGATAATTCTTGCCCTTGTCTTCCAGCAGCGTTCATGGTGCTATATATGCCCGATAGGGTCAATGTCAAACTGGGTAGGGAAGAACAGGGATCAACTTGCCATTGATACAGAATCCTGCGTTTCGTGCAAGCTTTGTGGAAAGACATGCCCTATGCAGCTCACCCCTTATGAAATGAAGGAAAACCAGGAGATGTCCTTTAAAGGAGATTGTTTGAAATGCGGTCTCTGTGTGGTCACCTGCCCGAAAGAGGCGCTCAGTTACAGGGGCTAACGTCGCCCCCTCCACCGGCAAAGCCGTCGGAGCCTCCCCACTCTCGCACGCTGTGCGTGCTGAAGACTCTTTGTTCTGACAGGGGCTAACATCGCCCTCCACCGGCAAAGCCACGACCCGCAAGCGGGTGTCCCGGCCTCCCCCTCTCGCTCACCGTGTGAGCTGAATAGATTCCAGCGGACAAGCCCGTGGGAATCTATTCGTACTCTTTCGGAACGGCGCAGATTAAAACGAATGGCTTATCTGCTGATTTATTCCGGTACTGGTGTGTTTCGCCAGGCAGGATAAGGGCAAAATCTCCTTTTTTGACAGGACGTTCTGACCCGTTTTCCATGACAACGGCGCCATTACCCTCGATGATGTAATTCAAATGTTCAAAGGCATGTTGATGATACGGGGTATGGCCGTTCGGCTCAATGGTGAAAACCCGGAAAGAATATGCCGGAGAACCGTCACCCATTGATATGGGGATCTGCTTATATGTATTTTTTGCCCCTTCAATATTGAGTTTAACTTTCTCTACCTTGTCAAGATTGGTTATTTTCATACGAAACCTCCAAGAGGATAAATGTATGTTAAATACGCAGGCTTCCCGTCTGAACGGAGCTGCTGCTAACTGTAAAAAAATCGAATACAGAGAAAAATATCGGAGCCATGATATATTGTACATTTTTGTTTTGGTCTTTGGGTAGTTTTTTTACTTTTTACAGCAATTTTCGGTGAGACAATATTCTCTTATTTTCCTTTATGGAATCTATTAAAGAACGGGGTGTCTTAAATTCCGTGATTGTCCTGCCTTCGGCAGGATTAAGGCTTGCGTGATGTCCCTCCGCTTTCACCTTTCATTATTTCCCTCTACGCTCTACGCTCATCCTCCCATGGGTCAGGCCAAAGGAATTCTCGCATTCATTCAAGCAAGACATCCCGATAAAAACTATGATGTGAAGGGGGTGATGAGCGAACCGGTGAACTACGACCGGTCTCCCGATTATGTGTCGGAAGGTTTTTCCGACACTGTGTCGGAGATTGTATCTATATCTGCGAAGACAACAAGGACGATGCTTCGCACGCTATCGCTCTTAAAAACGCCCGGATAGATTTGTCAGATCAATGTTTTGAAAAGCAAATTGACATTCTCTGTGAATCCGCTATACTTGAGGAGGCCAATTACCAAAGAAACCTACTTTCTGTAGAATGGGGGCATTATGCAATTATTTCTCTTTTTTACTGTAATAATAATTGGTTTAAGCGCCTTTGTATACGCAGGTCCATCAGACAAGGATTGCTCAAAAGCGAGATCTCAAATTGAATCCGAACGACAAAGCTACCAAAAGATTCAATCAGGCGAGAAGAGTAGACGGTTCTACACCGGAACAAGCCCATGGTATGCGGTCATTCCCGAAGACCTCGAATATGTCTGGAAAGCAGTTGATGGAGGTCTGCCTAAAGACCCAAAAGGAGACAAATATTGGGGGCCTGCAGAATGCCGTACCGTATGGAGCAAAGGCACATTCCAGGATTATGAAAAATGTGCGTGGTCGCAATACCTTTCCCGACTGGAGAAACTTGTTTCAGCCTGCGGCGGCGCTCAGAAGGTTGAGCCATACGTTCAGAAAGAATTGCCTCCTTTTCTTTTTGAAAGCGTCAGGCGTTTGATGGAAGCTAAACCTCCGCTCCAAAAGGCCATACAGGAGATTATCGGCAAGGATGCATTCTTAGTGGTCAGAGATAATACAGGGAAATTTTATGCAATCAATAATAAAGGTAAAAAAATGAACATCCCTGAATCGCTGAAAGATAAGCTTGCCTTCTCCAATAAGCCTGCACTTTTGCCGGCACTGCTCCCAACAGAAGCTCCGGATGAAGAAACGAAGGAAAAAGAAAGGGGTTTTGAAGGTACGGTCAGGAATCTTTTTCCCGAGAACTACGGTAAAATAATAAGTACTTACACTGCTGCTACCTACTTTTCCATGGATGAATTCCGGGCCGGGGCGGTTGGAGCCCTAAGTAAGGCAATAACAAGAGATGGATATAAAATTGTATTGCAAAAGCCGGACGATTCTATAGAAAGGCTGAACGAACTCCTCCAGGTGCCCAATTTTTATGATATCTGGCGCGAGAAAAATAAGATATTGAGCCCTGAAGCTGAAAAGCTTGTCTATGAAACACAAAATTACCGTCAAAAAAGATTTTCGCAACTATCTGAGGCTGAAGCAAAAAATATTATAAAACTGAACAGGCTTATTCTTGAGGCAACCTACCCGAACATTTGTCCAAAGAGCTTAACAAAGGTGAAATACAGGAAAAGCAAATCATCAGATACTGAATATGTAAAAATAAAAGATAATGTTTATGATTTTACATATTTAGGACCACAAGCAGTATTCTGTTCGTCCGAGCATTCCAGCGTTAAAGGAACAGTAAACGGCGGTGGAGATTTTATTTATAATTTCAAACACACCTTATTAGCTTCCCTTGATGAACAGGACAGCTCGATAGCAACTGATTTTGTAAAAAGTCCCATTGTTTTTGCAGCTTCAAGTTCTCCAGAATATGTGTTTATTTTAACACCCTCTGCCCAGATAACGCTTGCAGGAAAGGCAGTTGTGGATGTGGGATACAACGGTGAAACAGGGCTTTTGGTACTCGAAGGAAAGGCAAGGGTGAAAGAAGCTGTGACCGGCTCGGAGCGGGAAGTACCTGCTGGGTCCGTTGTATATGCTATCCCCGGCTTCGGAATCAGTAGGACAATCAAAGCATCGGAGATAAAGATAAGCCGCTGGTGGGAAGGTGCTGCCAAACGGCCGGATACCACACTTACAATGCCTGTTGTGAAGGAGCTTGTATTTGCCACAGGTGTTCGTGATGGTAAACCAGTTGGTGCTGCTGGCTCGTTTTCGCCGGATACCAACCCCATTTACATGTGGATGCGTCTGGACAGGACCGGATCACAGGGAAAGATCAAATCAGCCTGGTATTTTCTGAGCCAAAAAGGTCCCTTTTTTATGGGTGGAGAAGAGATTACCCTAAACCCAAACAATAATTGGGCAGAGTTCAATTACACATTGGCACCCGGAAAGCGCTGGCCGGTGGGTGAATATAAAGTAGTTGTCTCATCCGGGTCTCAGGAAATTGCCTCCGGTTCCTTCCGTGTTGCCGACACCAGCCAGCCTCAGTTCTTGAATTGGATTTCTATCTTATCCAGCGGACAGCCGGTGAACGTTGTTCTGGATGCGGTCACAGATTCTAATGAAAAAAACTGGCCCCTTGGAACGATTAAGGGGGGAGAACGCTATACTGTCCAGTATATCCCTTCATCGAAACAATGGCGGGCAACGGGTTATAACAAAGGAACAAAAGCAGCAGGAACATGGACGTATCCTGGCGGAAAACCAGAGAACCGTGAATTCAGCATTTGGGGCCATATTTTCCGATTTGACGAGACTGGGCGAGTATTTGACAACCAGCTGGGTCATGTGGGGCGACTGTTGCCGCTGAAGCCAGTCGGCAAGTAATGCTGGGAGAGGATAAAGGGGTTATGATACCCCCTTTATCCTTCCAACGTTAAGTCTTGATAAGAGGCTTCTACTGGATGGTTGTGGTGAAGCCGGAATGTATCATATTGATTTGTTCTGATAACGCAATTCTGTTCAATTGCTTCCTGCAAGAGGCAACATGTTGCTCCTTTCCGTTGGCCAATAATTCAACTGGCAATCGTGGACAGAAAAACTACAAAAAAGTACATTTGCTTTTACCATGCAATATCAGCAAAAACAATTTCATCATAAATTAAGGTTTTGATTATACTCGAAAAAAGCTTGTCATTCCTTCATTGAAAAGTATAATATTCAAATCAAGTATATTTGATATATTAACTGTGGCGCGTAAAACATTACAACTACGAAGGGGCTGATAATGAAAAGATTATTTATCATATTTTTATTTTATCTATGCTTACTGACCGGTTGTGCATATCCAAATATTAAGAACCAGACGATTCCTCAAGTAGATTCCAGTTATAAACTTGAAAAAGATATGGCTGTAAGCGCCAGAACAGGTTGGCAAGATTCGGAAATCATGCTACGAGAAGGACAAAAATTTATCATACGAGCAAGTGGACTTTGGAATAAAGGTTTTGCACCTGATTGTGGCCCTGATGGATATATCGGTTCTGCCGGAGAAATTCGTTACAATTCCGAATATGGTGCTATGTCGTTACTCGGCAAGATTGGTAATGAAAAAGAATTCCTCATTGGAAGTTATGTTGTAATGGTGGCCAGTTCCTCAGGCGAGTTGTCTTTTCGGCCAAATTGTGCTGATATTGGTTTTTGGGATAATTCTGGCGGTGTCATAGCAAGTATTTACTTGCCAAAGGTTTATAATGCGCAAGACAATGCAGCCCCACTAAAGGTCGAAACTGTTGCCAAATCTGTAGATGTTTTGATTAAGGGTTATTCTCCCGGGGGCAAATCGAGGCAGCAGGATTATCAAGAGGCGTTGCTTAACGCCAAACTCCAAGCGATCGAGAGGGCGGGTATTGATATATCCTCATATACTAAGGTTGAGAACTTTGTAGTAACGCATGATCTTATAGAAAGCAAGGCCCAGGCTGTACTTGAGCCAGGGTTTCAGGTTATTGATATGGGTTACCAATCTGACGGATCATTTCTAGTGATCCTTTCCGGAAGAGTGACGACGTCAAAGGTAAAATAAGAGGGGGGCACAGGAGAGAGCTTTGACAGAGGGCAGGAGATAGAGGCCAATTGACCGAACGGGGACATAGGTAACACTTTTGTATTAATTCATAGACACGAGGAGGTATCTATGGGTTGGAAAGGAGTTACCGTCATGGACCAGAGAGTATGTTTCATTGCAGAATACCTGAATGAGTATTTCCCGTTTAATGAACTGTGTCTTCAATTCAATATCAGCAGGAAGACAGGCTACAAGTGGGTGGAACGGTATGAACAGGAAGGACCGGAAGGACTGGCAGACAGATCACGAAGACCCCACACCTGTCCACATCTCACCGATGAGGCAATCAGTGAAGCTCTCGTGCAGGCCCGATTAAAACATCCCACCTGGGGGCCGAAGAAGCTCCTTGAGATCCTTGCTCCCCGTTAGGGGGGATAAGGGGACATCCTATATTCCTCCTGTCAAGTAAAATTTTATTAAAAAATAAACCATGTAAAATCATGTTGTTATAACGTACTCTTTTTTAAGTACGCACCTCTCTTGTCGGTTCTTTCGTGGAACCCTTTCATGTGTCCGGCGATCTTCTCACTTCAAAACGAATCCGCACCTCAGCGTTACCTGCCTGGATATGGCCGCTGAAGGCTCCTTTCTTCGGATATTTGCTATGGGATTATATCGAAGCGGAGCGTGATTTTCCATAAAATGTTGGACATTACTGCAATTATATTATAGGGTTAATGGATCGGAGAGGGATTGTGGTTAAATAAACAGGAGAGGTTACTGAATGGAGAGTCCTCAAACCATTATGACAGAAGTAATGAACTTCATGAAAAGCCGTGTAGTCCTTACGGCTTCAGAACTCGATTTATTTACAAAACTCGATGAAAAACCTTTAACTGCAATAGAGATCGCGGAGAGGTACAGTTTTAATCTGAAGGGTTTGACAAGGGTGCTTGATTGCCTTGTGGCCTTTGGTTTTGTCAAAAAAGAAGATAACCGTTATTCCAATGCAGAGAAAGGTGCTTTTTTCTCATCCCGCCATTCCGGGACTATTCTTCCCATGGTGCTCCATTTTAACAGACTCTGGGATACCTGGAGTTTGCTCACCGATACCGTAAAAGGAAAGACAAGCAGAAGACACAAGGTGATAAAGGGATCAGATAAAAAAAGCAGGGAAGCCTTTATTGGTGCCATGCATGTCATTGGCAGGACCCTTTCATCCGAAATTGCAGGTTCTTTTGACGTAAGCCGCTTTGAGCGGATGCTTGATATCGGAGGGGCATCCGGTACTTATACAATGGCATTTCTCAGTAAGAATCCGAAGATGGAAGCTGTTCTTTATGACCTGAAGGAGGTGATACCCTTAGCAAAGAAGAGACTCGAATCTGAGGGTTTTTCCCATCGCGTGACACTTGTTGCAGGGGATTTTTATAAGAATGAACTCCCCGAAGGGTGCGATCTGGCGCTGCTTTCGGCAATCATCCACCAGAACAGCGCTGAAGAGAACTTAGAGCTATATAAAAAGATATTCATTGTATTGCGACCAGGCGGAACATTGCTTATCAGAGACCATATTATGGATGAATCAAGGACAAACCCTCCCTCCGGGGCACTTTTTGCTATAAATATGCTTGTAAATACACATGGTGGGGATACGTATACTCTGGTTGAGGTTAAAGATACATTGAAAGAGGCCGGGTTTGTTGATATAAAACTGGTAAGGACCGGTGAAAAGATGGATTGCCTTGTAGAGGCAAAAAAACCTGTTTAAATGCTTGTGTACAGTGCAATGACAAAACAGTTTACTTTACCTGCAATGGTCAAGAGATGTATTATGCTGATTTTGATTGTTATTTTTTTGCATTTGTTGTTTACGATAACAATGGCCAATGACAAAATCATCATCGGTACTGTTGAAGATGTAATTCTCCTGCCATGGGGTGTAAAATTACCCGCCCGTATTGACACGGGAGCAGCGACATCTTCACTTGATGCCCGGAATCTGATAATAAAAGATGATAGTATGGCTGAATTTTATTTGCCCGAAAAGTATGGGGGGGGGCTCAAACTCTGTCTTCCTATTGTTGACTGGCGGACAGTAAAGTCTACAGGTGAAGTGAAAAAAAGGCCTGTAGTAGAGATGGAAATCTGTATCGGTTCAAAACGTTTTCGTGCACAGGTGAACCTCAACAACCGGTCAAAAATGACATACCCTATGTTAATCGGACGAAATATCCTGAAAGAGTCATTCCTTGTAGATACCACACGGAGTGGGCGTGTACCGCCTACCTGTCCTGAGGCTTCGCAAAAGTGAGGCGATTTACCACTATCCTGGTGATTTCGCTTTTTATTTTTTCTGCCGCAATTATTGTTTACCGTGTTGTCCGGCTTGGTTATCCTGTCATTCCGGCAGCGCCAGGCCAAACATGGCGCCTCTCCATCGACGCCCATGTTAAAAATAACGGCAAAGGGATCGACATATCACTGGGAATCCCCATTGACTACCCCCGGCGGATGCTCGTTGAGGAGAAAATATCTTCCGGAACACTGAATTTCAATATCCTTAATGAAGGGCAGAACAGGTTTGGCGTCTGGTCAGGACATGAGGGAAGAGTTCCATGGGAAGAACTGATATTTTATCATGCCACGGTCCTTTTGCGTCCTAAACGCTTTTTTAAAGCCGTACTGCCGGATTCAAAAGAATATCTGTTTTCGGGAGGAGATACAGAAAAGGTCATTGCGAGACGCTTGACAGACAAATGGGACAACCTTCCATTGCATGAGAGGATAACTGCCATCGCAGGGACTGTATCAGGAATATGGGGAACACCTGCCCCCGATAAGGAAGATATGAATGCATGGGCTAAGGTAAAAGAAAAATATGGCAATGCAAAGGCACTTTTAATGCTATGCCAGAGCGCGAATATTCCGGCACACCAATCAGAAGGGCTCTTTCTCAGAGAGAGTGTGACGGGTAAATTGTCAAAATGGATAGAGGCATGGGATGGCAAGAAGTGGTTGAACGTGTGGGTCGAAACCGGGGATGTGTATCAGGATTATACTTCATTTCTTCCGCTTGCCAATGGCGGTGCCCCTGCGGTCCGGTTGACGAATGGCGAAATCAGGGATATACGCTGGGTTCTGGTGAGGTATGTTGCAGACCGGTGGAGCTTACATGCTGAGCGTACGACGCGATCAAAGAGTTTTCTTGACACCTGGTCGCTTTTCAGGCTGCCCCCTGAGTTTCAGAAGACATTCCGGATACTCCTGCTCGTGCCTATTGGTGCGCTTATGATCAGTGTGCTCCGCAATATTGTCGGTTTCCCGACATTCGGCATTTTTATGCCTGTCCTTATGGCGCTCTCTTTCAGGAGTACGGGGCTCATCTATGGTCTTGGAATCTTTTTCGGTGTTATTCTTCTTGGATACATTGTACGCAGTTTCCTGGATAAGCTCAGGCTTCTCCTTGTGCCGCGCATGTCAGTCATGCTGACACTCGTCATTGGTGGTTTTACTATTCTTGCCCTCATCGGGAATAAATATGGATTAAGGGAATTTATGGCAGTAGGCCTCCTTCCCTTTGTAATCCTTACCATGACCATTGAAAGGTTTTTCGTCCTTGTTGAAGAATCGGGAACATTGGAGGCCTTCAGGACTGCCTGCGGAAGTGCTGCCGTGTCGGTACTGACCTATGTGATTATAAGCTGGGAACCACTGCAACTGACATTTTTTGTCTATCCGGAACTTCTCATGGCAATAGTAGGTATTCAAATCCTCATAGGCCGCTATACAGGTTACAGAATTTCCGAGTTTATTCGTTTTCGCGCCATAAGAGGTTCATGATGATCCTCTATACAATCCGGAATATGAGGACATCCGGCATCCTTGGCATGAACAACCGGAATGCAGAGTATATAATGGTCTTCAACCCCCGGTCTTCTTTTCCGCTTGTAGACAACAAGGTATTAACAAAAAAACTTGCCATGGAGCACGGGATACCCACGCCAACCCTCTATCATGTCGTTCTTCATCATGGTGGAATTTCAGAGCTGAAAACACTCCTCAAAGACCACCGGGAATTTGTTGCCAAGCCGGCACGCGGCTCCGGCGGAAGTGGAATAGTGCTCATTATCAATCATACCGAAGAAACTTATGTTACACAGAGTGGGAAAGAAATCCCCTGGGAGGACTTTTCGTATCATATTTCCGGGATTCTTTCGGGTATTTACTCCCTTGAAGGATTGGAGGATTATGCAATTATTGAGTCTCTTATCCATCCTGCCCCTGTTTTTGCCGATGTAACCTACCAGGGGGTGCCGGATATAAGGATTATAGTATATAAGGGCGTTCCCGTGATGTCCATGGTCAGGCTGCCCACAAAGGCTTCTGACGGGAAGGCCAATTTACACCGTGGGGCCATCGGCGCGGGAATTAATTTTAAAGACGGTAATACCTTAATGGCCGTCCACCATTCAAATCTCATTACCCATCATCCTGATACAGGCAACCCCGTGAACGGAATTCAAATACCTTACTGGGAAAAAATGCTTCTTATTGCGGCAAAGGCTGCAGATATGGTCGGCCTTGGTTACATTGGCGCTGATCTTGTGATTGATAAGGAACGGGGTCCGGTCCTTCTCGAATTAAATGCACGTCCGGGTCTTGCAATCCAGTTGGCCAATGGCAGTGGCCTTTTGAAACGCCTCAAGACGGTAGAAGCGGCACCCCAAAATGTATTCGAGACACCGGAGACACGGGTCGCCTGGGCAATGGAGAACTTCGGAATATAACATGCTGGACTGTTAAATTAGCTTTAAATTCCGTATGTTTTATGTTAGTAATGTGTCGATATTTAAACGTTTTTTGGTGAGGAGAGATGGAAAAACTAAGGACTTTACGCGGATTCAGGGATGTTTTTGGTGAGGAGATACAGAAGTTCAATCTTATTGAAAATGTTTCAAGGAAATATTTTAATCTTTTTGGGTTTAAGGAAATTGAAATACCTGTGCTTGAAAAGACCGAGCTCTTTGTGAGGAGCATAGGTGATACGACGGATATCGTTGAAAAAGAAATGTTTACCTTTGTTGATCTGGGGGGTGATTCAGTTACCCTGCGGCCTGAGGCTACAGCAGGGATGGTGAGGGCTTATCTCCAGGAAGGGCTGTATGCAAAGGAGAGGATATCGAAAGTATTTACCATAGGCTCCATGTTCAGACATGAAAGGCCTCAGAAGGGGAGGTACAGGGAGTTTCACCAGGTTGACGTGGAAACCTTCGGGACAGACGACCCCCTGATTGATGCGGAACTTCTCTGGATGATCACGCTCATACTCAAGGAACTTAATGTAGCCGGATATATCGTTGAAATCAACAGCGTGGGTTGCAAAGAATGTCGTGAATCCTTTAGAAATGAACTTGTGTCATATTTTGAAACAAAAAAAGACCATCTCTGCGAGGATTGTCTCCGCCGTCTGGAGAGAAACCCTCTGAGAATATTTGACTGCAAGAATTCTCAATGTATTGATGTTACTCAGAGTTCACCCTTTCTTTTTGATTCGCTGTGTGAGGGTTGCAAGACACATTTTGAAACCTTCTTGAAGCACTTAAATGACTTTAACGTTGCCATTAATATCAACAAAAGGCTCGTGAGGGGCCTTGATTATTACTCTAAAACGGTTTTTGAAATAACATCCGGTGACCTTGGCGCCCAGAAGGCATTCATTGCAGGTGGGCGTTACAATAATCTCGTTGAAGAAATGGGTGGACCATCCACACCCGCTATCGGCTTCGCAATAGGTGTTGAAAGACTTGCATTGATTACTTCAATTGATGCTTTGTCCGGAAAACCTTCTCATTTCTTTGCATATGTCGGCGAAGAGGCAAAAAATTACCTTGTGCCAATCCTGAGGTCATTTATCAGTGAAGGGTTATCCTTTAACTATGCGTATGAAGGTAAATCGTTGAAGTCCCAGATGCGCTTTGCGGATAGCCTCGGTGCGGATTATGTTTTGATTCTGGGGGACGATGAGATTGCAAAAGGGATAATTGTCATGAGGGATATGCGGAGAAAGAACCAGCATGAATTACCTCTGGAGGTTTTGGGGCTTGCAAAAGCAGTTCTAAAATTAACTTGTTAGTAGATTCCCACGGTTGTTGGAATCTACATTTAGCGAATTCATGAGCGAGAGTGGGGAGGCTCCACGAGCTTTGCTTGTGGAGGGGGCGACGCGAGCCCCATTAATAGTTTGCTTCTGTGCATTAAGTACGTCAGAATAAACGCAAGGGCAAACCTGAAGGCGACCAGGATAAAACCATTCGCGCCGATTACAACAAAAATCAAAGTATCTTCTATCATGGCATGACAGATTGAGAGAAAAAGAAGGATGAGAAAACCCTCTCTTTTACTTATATTGGATGTCTTTATAGAATAGATGATGATACCGGCACCATACGTTAACCCGATAATAATCCCTGTAATGAGAGGCACCAAACCATTATGGGTTATTCCAAATACAGAAAAGCGTATTTTTTCGATCTGTGACTGTTTGTGTTTGAGAAACTCATAAGAAATCGTCAAGGGTAGTATGATGACGAAAAGTTTGAGTATCAGGCTGAACGAGTCTTTTAATGCTACTAAAATAATTTCCATAATAGATTAAGCAAAACCCCTGAAAGCAGACTAAAAAATATTCTTGCGGCGAGCATGATCCACCCGTTTACGCCTGTTTTCTGTGTCACCGGTGTTTCCACAGGAAGCGCATGTGAGATGCCGAGCATCAATGCCATAATGGTAATATCCTTTGTAGACAGGTTGAGTGGTGTCAGGACTGCAATGGCTGCATAGAGATTGATGAGATATCCTGCGATAAGCCCCAGTGCAGCCTCGCCGGGCAATCCGAACAAGCCCATAAAAGGCCTGAAAAATCTGCTGATTATATCAATGAGCCCAAAATATTTTATGAACTCGATGGCGATGTAACATGGCACAATAACCTTGGCCATGACCAGAATAATAGATAATCCGTTAAGGATACCTTTTTTAAGAACAATTGATTTCAATGACTATACTCGAAGCCCAGGAGAAAAACGTGCGCAAAGTTTGTGTATTTGCCGTTTAGCCCTTGGATGTATGAATTTCGGTCATCAAAAAATGTTGCCTGATATCCGAAGTTTACTTTAAAAGCGTCTTTCCTCAATGTTCCTCCGAGGGTGAAAATATTCCTCGTACTATCAGGCATTTCGGGCCCAAGCGTTTTCCCTGGAACAGGGCTCTTGTCGTACATGTATCCACCCCTGATATCGAAAAATTTATTCACCGTGTAGTTTGAGCCGAGCGCAATAGTCGGTGTATTGCGCCAGTTTTTGTATATAAATGCATCTGCCGTCCCGTTATCGGATGTGATTTTGTAGCTGCTCATAGAAGACCACCCTGTATAGAGTATATCACCTTCCAGGGTTAAATCTCCGAATTTTTTTGATAAACCGGCAACGGCAATGAAGGGCAGGGTAAATGTTGTTGATGCACCGGTGCCACTGGAAGTCAAGGGTGGCGGAAGAGAAAAGAAGACTTTCCCGTTAAACCTGATCTCTGTAGAACTTCTGTAGGTAAACGATAACGTGTAATCTTCGGGGAGTTTAATGGCAACCCCGGCATTATAGCCAATACCGTCTCCATCGCCGGTAAGTTTTGTAGTGCCATCAGGCAACCCGGGGGCTACAAATATGGCCTGTTTCATCGTTACCGAGCTTGTTATATAAGAGAGACCGAAGCTGAAAGAAAAATTATCATTTGCTTTAAAAGCAAATACAGGATTAACATAGGTTGTCCTGAGTTCCGCAAAAGTGCTGTAACGGCTGCCAGCCCAATCCTGCGGCCATTCAGTGGATAAACCAAAGGGTGAATAGACACCAACCCCGAAAGATATATTGCCATGGGTGTATTTTGCAAAAAATGCGGGCAGATGGTGTGTTTCTGTCTTTGCATAATAACGTTTTCCTGTTGTTGGATCTTCGTATCGCATATTTGGTGCAATCATAGTGTCACCAACAGACATTCCAAAACCTTTTTGAAAAACGAGCATTGCAGGGTTATAAAACACAGCCGACGGATTATCTATGGAAGATATTACGGCCATTCCCATGCCGTTCGCTTTTGCATCCTGGTTATAAATGAGGAAGGCGGCCCCGAAGACATCAAGGGGTATTAAAAAGAGAAAAAAGATTAAAATAAATGCCTTTTTTACTTTAAGCCCCCGTTTGTACGAATATAAAGCAATAAAGTTAAAATCGAAAAAACTTTGTATACCAAAATTCTTGTAAATATTAAACGTTGATAACCGGCAAGTATTCAGTCTAATTACCATTTAAGGTTGAAAAAAACAATATATAAAAATTTTTGTGTAGCCATTTTATTTTTAATTTAATAAAATAGGTCTTAATGATATATACAATCACATTAAGCCCTTCCCTTGATAGAATCGTAGATGTTGAGGAACTCATATATGATGATGTAAATAAGATTGAAGAAGAGAGAAGGCGGGCAGGCGGCAGGGGCATTGATGTTTCCCGCGTTATAAGGGAACTCGGCGGACAGAGCATTGCACTCGGGCTTATCGGTGGGTATGATGGTTTAGAATTAGAGGGCAGGCTCATCAACGAAGGTGTTATATGCGATTTTACAAGAATAAATAGTGAAACGCGAACAAATAATATTGTATACCAGAGAAAAAAGAAATTGCAAACGCTGTTGAGTACCTGTGAACCTGATGTCGATCCGCTTGAAATTGCTTCATTTTTCAATAAAATCAAAGAGATACCAAGGCGCAGTTATGTTGTGATTAGCGGAAATATGCCCAAGGGAGTAAATGAGAATTTTTATGCGCAAATGATTATTACATTGAAGGAGAAAGGGGCAAAGGTGATCCTTGATACAGATGGTGAGGCGCTGAGAAGAGGCGTAGACGCCGGCCCATGCTTAATCAAACCAAATATCCATGAGTTCGGCAGATTTGTGGAACACAATGTATCGAGCGTAGAAGAAATTATTAACTATGCAAAACCATATCAAAATGTAGTAGAATATATTGTTGTATCTATGGGCGTGAGGGGTGTCGTGGGGATTAACAGGAATGAATATTATTTAGCAACTCCCCCAAAAATTAAGGTGAGGAGTTCTATCGGGGCCGGCGACTCGCTTGTGGCAGGGATTGTTTATGCTATGAGTGAAGGCCGGACATTTGAAGATGCTATTACACTGGGGGTTGCATGCGGGACTGCTTCAACACTGAATTCCGGCAATGAGTTGTGTAAGCGGGAGGATGTTGAAATTATTAAAAAAGATGTAATTATTAAAAAAATTTAATTTACTTATTTTGAATGTTGTAATAATATCTAATTAACAATGAAAGGAGGTGAAATTAGATGAAAAAGCTCTTGGTGTTATTTATAGCCCTTACATTTTTTGCAAGTTTTTCATTAATGGGTTGCGGCCCGTCGGCTGAGCCACCAAAACCAGCTCCAAAAGAGGAGGCAAAACCAGCGGCACCAGCTCCAGCACCGGCTCCAGAGAAAGCAGCACCGGCTCCAGAGAAAGCAGCACCGGCTCCAGAGAAAGCAGCACCAGCTCCAGCACCGGCGAAAAAGTAGTGTTTTTATTTTTTGGGGTATATCCACATCCTGTGGGTATACCCTCAACGTATGAAAGGGGTGAAATATGAAAATGAAGTCTTTTTTACTTGTTTTAATGGTAATCGTATTAGGTATGACTTTAGGCGGCTGTGGATGTTTCATGCAGCAGATGAAGGGCGAAACGCCCCCACCACCTCCACCGCAGGCAAAAGTTGTAGCACCTGAAACGAAAAAAGAAATTCCTGTTGCAGCACCAGCACCAGCAGCACCAGCACCTATTGTTGCTCTGAATGATATTAATTTTGATTTCGATAAATACAACATAAGGCCTGGCGATGCGAATATACTGAAGGGTAATGCTGAGTGGTTCAAGGCGAATCCAGGCAAGAAGATGAGGGTTGAAGGAAATTGTGATGAAAGAGGCACAGTGGAATACAACCTTGCACTCGGCCAGAAAAGAGCCGATGCCGCAAAGGCATACATTGTGAACCTCGGAGTTGACGGGAAAGCCTTAGAGACAGTCAGCTATGGCAAAGAAAGACCTGCTGATCCGGGACATAATGAGGCGGCATGGGCAAAGAACAGAAGGGCTCATTTCCTGGCACTTCCGTAATGTGATGATAAATGCGGAGGGTACAACAACAGCTACCCTCCCTTTTATTCAAAACGCAGAACACGTATCAAGGTATGTATATTTAGACGAGCAGATTAAAAAAGATATTGATGCTGTTTCTCGTCACCATCCTTTAAAAATCCCTGAATACTATATCGGTATTATGGACAAGGATAATCCTCTTTGTCCTATAAGAAAACAGTCTATTCCGTCCAGTGAAGAACTTATGAATAACGGGGGTTTGGACCCGCTGAACGAAAAAGATTATTCTGTAACACCCACCTTTATTAAAAAATACCGGGGCAGAGGCGTTTTTCTTGTAAATGCGGAATGCGCTATGCATTGCAGGTTTTGTAACAGGAGGAGATTTGTGGGGAAAGGGTGGAACCCGAAGAAACACTGGGAGGAAACACTCCGGTATATAGAAAATAATGATGAGATACATGAAATTATCCTTTCAGGTGGTGACCCTTTTATGTTGTTGCCCAATGAACTGAATTATTTACTGGAGCGTTTAAGGGCCATTGAGAGAATAAAAACTATAAGAATCAGTACAAGAGTTCCTGTAGTGTTTCCAGAGGGTCTCTACGAAGATCATTTTACCGCTATCAAGGATAATTCACCAATCTGGATTATAATTCATATAAATCACCCGAAAGAGATAACACCTGCTTTTGTAGAAAAGATAAAGAGATTCAGGGAAACGGGTGGGATAATTTTAAGTCAAACGGTGCTTTTAAGGGGCGTGAATGACTGTCCATACATACTCCAAAAACTGTTCGAGAACCTCGTTTATTGCGGTGTTAAACCGTATTATCTGTTTCAGCTTGACGAAGTCAGAGGTGCGATGCATTTCAAGGTAAGGGTTCAGAAGGGCATTGAGATTATGCGATTCCTCAGGAAAAATATCTCTGGCCTGGCATTGCCACATTATGTTTTTGACATTCCGGGTGGGCTTGGTAAAGTGCCGGTGGATTACCGGTATATGAAAAAAAGAAAAGCCGACAAGATCTATCTGGGGGGATTTTCTGGTACTACGGGTGTTTACTGTGATGACGGGAAAGAAAGCAGATGCATAGAGTGCGGGTTGTGTAAGGAAACTTAAGCATCTGGCCCCTGATCTCCCGTCTTTGTATCTGTGGATCTGAATATTGCTGCTACGTAGTGTACGGCAGAGTATATGCTGAAAAAGAGGGCAAGATATAAGGTTATTAAACCTGCTTGATGGATTGCCGCATCTAATTTGTTCATCGGGCTGTTAAAGAGTATACAGGCAATACCTATGATTTGCAGCGTTGTTTTAAATTTCCCGGAAAAAGACGGATATATTGTAATGCCTTCCATGGCGTAAAAAGACCTCAGACCATTTATAATAAATTCCCGTGCCACAAGAATTATCGTTATCCATAAAGGCACCATCCTGTAATACGTGAGAGTTATAAGAACTGATGACACAAGAAGCTTGTCAGCGATAGGGTCAAGATATAACCCTAATTTTGTTGTCATACGCATTTTTCGGGCCATATACCCGTCAAGTCCGTCGGTAATACCGGCTATAATAAATAACAGACAGGATGCGAAGAGAAGTTCTTCATATTCAGTAGAAATGAGAATGATAATGACGGGAATGAAAAGTATTCTGATAACACTCAGCCGATTTGGAAGCGTCCAGACTGACGCCTTTTCATCTCTAACCTTCATTCGGATACTTCAACTTATTATAAAATTGTTTAACTCTTTTAATGAATGTCCTGGTTTCTTCGATAGGGGGGACATTCATTTTGTGTTCCATCACCTTTGAGGGACCCGCATTGTATGCTGCGAGGATAAGCTCGAGATTACCATGAAAGGTTTCTTCTAAAAATTTTAAATATTTCGTACCTCCCTTGATGTTTTCATCTGGATCAAAGGGATTTTCAACCTTCATCAGTTTTGCCGTATCAGGCATGAGTTGCATAAGTCCCTGCGCCCCTTTTAGAGATACCGCATAGGGATTAAAGTTTGATTCGGCCTTCATGACCGCTTTGACAAGAGATGGATCTATTCCATGCAGATTCGAATGATGTATGATAAGGGTATCGTAATTGCTGTTGTCGAAGTTTTTCTGCAGGTCCATTGTTCTGTTTTTATCGGTGATGACCACATGGTATTGCTTCCCTGCAGGTTTGATATTTGTAAAGTGGTATATGCCACGGTCATCCACATAACCATAAATAGCACTGTATGCGTATGCCGGAACAAGACAGAGGACAATAAACGTGATAATTTTTGAAATCATTGTTTATTTTCGTAAACTTTTTCGTACTTGTCAAGTGTTTTAGAACATTGTACCCGATTGAAGAATAATGGAAAAGTCAGTTCCTTTCCCTTTTTCACTTTTTACTTCGATGAGGCCGCCGTGGTTTTTAATAATCTCATATACAATGTATAATCCAAGGCCAATCCCCTTACCTGTCTGTTTAGTGGTGAAAAATGGTTTGAAAATATCTTTGAGAAGATGTTCCTCTATCCCTTCACCATTGTCTGTTATTGTGCATACGAGCTTTTTATCATCCCTGTTGTATGTCTTGACGATTATGGTACCATCTTTTTCGCCAATAGCATCAATGGCATTTTTTATAATGTTTATAAAGACCTGGCAGAGCCTTGGCTGACTTCCTTTAATAATCCCCTCTCCGGCATTAAAATCCTTTATTATACTGATTTTCTTAGTTTTGTACTGGCTATAGAGTATCCTGAGTGCATCTTCTATGGGGCTGTGAATATCGATTATTTCCTTTGCTTCATCTTTTTGTCTGGCAGAATCGAGCAGACTTTTTACGATATCCCTTGCCCTCTTCAATTCTTTCAAGGAAAATGCAAGGTCTTCGTATAAGTCTCCTTTTTGTTCAAGGTGGTCGATATGAAATTCCAATGTGCTCATGACGCTTGCAATGGGGTTATTCAGTTCGTGTGCTACCCCCGCAGCAAGTCTGCCAACTGCAGCGAGACTTTCACTCTGGATAAGCGCCTTTGTCCTTTCATCAACAAGCCTTTCAAGAGACTCGGAAAAATCATGAATCCTTTTGTACGCATCTGCATTATCAAAGGCGAGTGCGATATGGTTTGCGAGAATTGATATAATCTCAATTTCTTCCCCTATATATAAGCTCATATCATCTTTCTCGCCCAGCAAGAGACAGGAGGGATAAGATTTGGATAATATTGGTATGGATAGCCTGAATCCAAGATTCCACAAAGGATCTGATTCTCTGACGATGCTGAAAGCCTCGTAATCGTCAGTTTTAGGGATAGCTTTTATGTTGCATTTTTCAAGACCAAACATCTTCGTGAGACTTTCGACAATGATTTTCTTGATATGTTCAATGTTGTGCAGGGTTAATATCTCAAAGCTTAAATCCTTTACGGCCTTTCTGTTTCTGATAAATTTTTGTTGTAAGAACTGGACGAGAAAGTCCTGGATTCTGTCTTTGGATATGTAGATCAAAACGAATGTAAGGACCATGGATGCAATGTAAATGAGGTCAATATCCATAAAATCATGAAAGATATTTTTTAAAAACACCTCCAGGCCGATGTAAAACCCTGTGGAAATCAAAAGCAATGTTACGAAAGTAAGACCTTTATTCAGGAAAATTTTCCATTCCATCACATCGTGCCTTGATATTGCGTAGCCTAACAGGCACATAGGCACAAAAACAAAATTACCCATAGGATATATTTCATACCCGCTCATGATAATGACATCGAAATGGTTTACAAATGCGGCAAGGCCGAAGCTCAACAGGATATATTTTATACGTGTTCTATGAATGGATACCTTCACTTCTTTAAGGCTTTTTACGAGAAGATATAACGACATGAAGAGGCTTGCAGTGCTGAAAAACCCAAAAATGTAAAAAAGTGGGCCTGAAATGGCAAAATAGCCAAAATAGTATCTTCTCATGTGTGTCAAATATAACGGATGTTGTGCTAATGGCACCAACAGAATGGCGATTACGTAAAATACTTTAACAATGGGCATCCATTTTCTGTAGCCTGTTGCAAGTACTGTAAAATGGAGATACAAGGGGATGATAAACACCAGAAACATATGGTCGATTCTGCTGATTTTGATAGCCGTTGCTTCGTTTTGTATGATGGTAAGGATCGTCTTATCTGTATTGAGGAGACAGCCTACAAAGCAGATAAGTGAAAAAAGAAGGTTGATAGGCGATTTTTTGGCCTTGAATATGCCCATGAGGAAGAGTATGAACAGAATGGTTGCGCTCAAAAGCGGCGGGATGCTGTAGATGTTCATAGCTGGTTGCTGTGACATTACAATATGTTATGGGCATGTTCAAGAAAATTCTTCATTTCTATTGATTATTTGTCATAATATGCTATTTATTTAAACAGACGCAATGAAGCCGAGGATTATTCATAATGCTGTAGCATTTGTATTGGCAGGAGGTGTGGGCGTTCGTCTCCACCCCCTTACAAAAGACAGGGCAAAACCGGCCGTTCCCTTTGGCGGTAAATACAGGGTCATTGATTTTACATTGAGTAATTGCATAAATTCCGGAATCAGGAAAATTTTTGTGCTTCCCCAGTATAAATCACATTCCCTTATACGGCATACGAGGGACGCATGGAGTATATTAAACCCTGAGCTGGGGGAATTTATAACCCATCTTTCACCGCAGATGCGGGTTGGAGAAGACTGGTATAAAGGAACCGCAGATGCGGTTTACCAGAACCTGTACCATCTCGATCAGGTTGACGGAGAGCATATATTAATCCTTTCCGGTGACCATATTTACAAGATGGATTATGGCCAGTTTATCAGATACCATCAGCATAAGAGGGCCGATCTTACTATATCGGCCATTGAAGTGGACATTAATGAGGCTTCCCGCTTTGGTGTGATACAAGTTGATGAAACAGGAAGGGTGTGCGGATTTGAAGAAAAACCTGAAAAACCCAAATCGATTCCCGGAAGACCTAAAAAGGCCTTCGTTTCAATGGGTGTTTATATTTTTAACAGAGAAACTCTCATAGATATTCTTAACGAAAACTCGAGGATGAAGACGACACATGATTTCGGAAAGGATATTATGCCTTACATGTACCCGAAACACAGGGTCTTTGTATACAGATTCGGTGCCGGGACAAATAAGGATGCAAGCTACTGGCGCGATATCGGAACTATTGATGCTTACTGGCAGGCCAATATGGACCTTGCTTCGGTAAGCCCTGTATTTAATCTCTATGATAAAAAATGGCCCATAAGGACATATGAAGGCCAATACCCTCCGGCAAAGACAGTTTTTGCCGATGAAGATAAAGGAAGGGCAGGAAAGGCGTTGGATTCCATCATTTGCAGCGGTGTTATCATCAGCGGGGGCAGGGTTGATCGATCGATACTCTCTCCGGGTGTAAGAGTCAACAGTTATGCCGAGGTAACAGAATCTATTCTCTTCCATGACGTTACGATCGGGATGCGGGCAAAAGTAAGGAAAGCTATTATTGATAAAGGTGTGAGGGTTCCCGATGGCATGAAGATCGGGTATGACCTCGAGAAAGACCGGGAGCGCTTTTTTGTCTCAGATGAAGGAGTAGTGGTAATACCGAAAGGAGAGATACTGTAATAGTTTTGAATTTTGAGTGATAAATTTTGAATTAAAAGAAGAACCAAGTAAATCCTAAGTTTGCAATTCTAAATCTTAAATTTTTATATCATGTTTTCCTGCTCAGCATATAATCAGTGATGGTCAGCAGGGCTTCTTTATAAGGCGAAGCCCCAAAGGCATTCAGGCATCCTTTTGCAGCCTCTGTGTATTTCTTTGTCGTATTGATCGCATATTCAATCCCGCCGTATTTGAGAATAATCTTTCTTACGCTCTCGAAATCCTTCACCGTAACATTTGATTTTTTAAGAACTTTTTGAATAGAGAATTTTTCCTTGTCATTTGATGATTTTATCGCATAGATGAGAGGAAGCGTTACCTTTCCTTCTTTAATGTCTGTACCTACCCGTTTCCCGAGGACATTATCATAGGAAGTATAGTCAAGAATATCGTCCTGTAATTGAAAAGCCATACCGAGATTGTACCCGAAGTTTTTCAGTGAAGATTTCTTATTACTATCAACCTTCCCTAATATAGCGCCTATCTCGCATGCTACAGAAAATAACACCGCAGTCTTATTCCCGATAATTTCAAAATAATCCTCTTCTGATGTCTCTATATCCGATGTCCTTATTAGTTCGAGGATTTCTCCTTCTGAAAGGGACTTTGTAGTACTTGCCATTACGCCAAAGATTTTATCGTTGCCTTCATCTGCCAGGAGTTCAAAAGATTTGGCATATAAAAAGTCTCCAACGAGGACACTTGCCTCATTCCCCCAGATAGTATTGGCTGTGGATGCACCCCTCCGCGTCTGGGCATTATCCACCACATCATCGTGAAGCAGGGTGGCGGTATGAATAAATTCTACGATTGCGGCATAGGGTATATGTTCATCATCTTTGTGGCCGCAGAGCCTTGCACTGAGAATGACGAGAACTGGTCTTACCCTTTTTCCGCCTGATTTAATAATGTGATTGACGATCTCCTTTATGAAACCAACTTTTGTTGTAACAAGCCTGTTAATCGATACTTCGAGTTTTGTTAAATCCGGTTCAATCAGTTTCATAACGTTTTCCATATTTAACCCTTTAACGTATAATAGGTTTGCAGTTCTTCTGTATAATTGTCATTATCGTATATGTAAAGAGGTTTTTCAACCATAACTTCCATACCACCCTCTTTTATGAACTCAGCGAGGAAAAGATTTGCCCCTTCACCCTTCCTTGGATGGACAAATTTCAGCCTCTTTGGTTCAAGTTTATGCGATTTTGCAGCATGAATCAACTCACCAAGCCTTTTTGACGGATATATGGTATAAAAGCGTCCTCTCTTGAAGAGCAGTGATGATGCAACGGAAATAAGAGTTGAAAGGTCAAGCTGCGACTCATATCTTGCTATTAGTCTCGAAGATTGAGGGCTTTTTCTCCCTGTACTTTTTCTGGTATAGGGGGGGTTTGAGACAACCACGTGGAAGGGTGTTTTTTTTAATTCCTTTTCCATCAGTGTAATATCGCCATGTGTAAATTGTATATTCCCGAAATTATTTAAAGATGCGTTTTTTTGGGCCACATCGAAGAGGTCTCCCTGGATTTCTATCCCAAGCATGCTGTTTTGGTAGCCTTTTTTTGACATATAGACAGGTATGATACCACATCCGGAGCCAATATCCAATAATCTATCACCCCTTTTTAGGACAACAAAATTAGCAAGGAGGATTGCATCAATAGAGAATCTGTACCCGTTTTTCTTTTGAATGAGCTTTAACTCATCATTACAGAGAATATCGAGGGTTTCGTCAGCGGCCACGTCAATATTCGTAATTGGTAATTGGCAGTTGGTTTGACTAATCACGTACAGTTTAATCCCGACAGCGGAGGGACATCACGATTTACGAATAACGGTCTTTTCTCCGAACTGTTTTCAGGCATACTTATAAAATACGAGACCTGTTAGTATCTTTGGATAAAAAAATGTGGATTTGGGTGGCATGAAGAGGCTGTTATCGGCGATACCCTTGACTTCCCGAACCGTTGTCGGCGGGAGAAAAACTGCGAGATCAATGGTGCCGTTTTTTAAGGAATCAATGGATTTGAATGGATCCTGTGTGAAGGAGATCTCTTCATCGCTTATGTTGAGAAGACGCTTTAGTGCCCCGGTATGAACTACATTTACTTTTAACGTTTTTAAACCCTCGTGGAGATCGCTATCCATTGGAATAGGAGTTTTTTCTTTCAGTACATAAAGGTTCTCTAAATCATCCTTTGAACAAAGCGCAAAGGCAAGGTTTGCTGATTCAGAAATATCTTTCAGGACCTTTTTGATTGAGTTGTCATCAATCAACGGATGCTTCTCGATTTCGCCGTGGCTCCCGATAGAATGTAACAGTTCTTGGATGCCTCTGCTGGCATTGAACTTGATAATCCTGTGGTACGGGAGGATTACAATGCCACTCGAATACATGTTGGTCAAATAGAGCGGAACGTAAGGGATGTTGAGTTTATATGAAACGTCGAGGCGGTGGTGGCCGTCCGCAATATAAATATTCCTTTCATCCATAAGCGCTAAAAGCCTTTTAATCTCATCACTATCGGTCATCCTGTAAAAGCGGTTACGGATGGCTTGTTCATCGATGAAGTCATACATTATGTCTTTTCGGGCGTTCACGAGTATATCTTCCATCTCGTCGTTTTTATCTTCATACAGACCAAAAATAAGGCTTGTGTACGTTTTTAATGTTGTGATAAGACGCTCTCTATCTTCTTTTGCCTTCTTTCTCGTTTCTTCGTGTGTAAGGATGCGGTTCCTGTCAAGTTTGTTGAGGGCAATAAATCCCCTTCTCAGGCATAAGGTTCCTTCTGCATCAAACTCCTGTTCGTTCACGTATACAGTGTCTTTGCTGTCCAACTCCAGCACCCCTTTGCGTAACCATTCATCCATTGTGTTTTTGGCGGCATTGTATTTGTCCATGGAAGGAAGAGATTGCGGAAGCTCAAGCCTGATGGCATTAAACTTGTTCCTTTTGTAATAAGACCTTGCATCTGAGACGACATCATACGGAGGACAGACACAGGAGGCAATATCACCGATCTTTTCTTTGTTGTAAACGATTCCTCTGAATGGTTTGGTATACAGTTCCGGCATGTTGAATTTGTTAACATACGCCCCGGGGAATGTCAAAAGGTTTTAGAGGCGCAATCCTGCTTGTACGATGAATGTCTTGACATACAATCGGCAATTATGTTTAAAATAAACATTGTGCCGAGGTAGCTCAGTCGGTAGAGCAGGGGACTGAAAATCCCCGTGTCGGCGGTTCAATTCCGTCCCTCGGCACTTTAATCTCATTAAGTTCCTCTTTTATCTTCTTCCTTTTGGACGATTCCCTTCAACCTTTTTACTGCAAGTCGGTACACTTCTTCTTTGTCTCTTCTTCCTATACCAACAATCTCGACGACTTCAATCTGCTCTCCAATGAGGTGATACACAATCCTGTAGGCTTTCTTTGCCACATATATTTTGTAATAGCCGGTAAGGTCAAGGCCGAATTTATTTCCCAGCGGGTTCCCAAGGAAAGGGTTTTCCTGTAAGGCAATAGCCTTTTTTATAACCTGAGTCCTGATTGATTTATCGAGGCCTTTGAGGTCATTATGGGCATCTTTTGTAAATATGACTTTATAGGCCATAACGTTCCCTTATTTCTTCAAGGGTTACGCTCTGAGAAGAATCATGGTGTTTCATGCGTTGTTGTACCATCTCATATATCTCGAAGTGCTCAAGAACCTCTTCCAGCTCTTTTAAGGTAGAATATTCATCAGGCGATACCATAACGGCTGCAACCTCATTATTTCTCAGAACAAAGAGCGGTTCTTTCGTATCCGAGACGTCACGCAACTTTTGGGTAAGTTCTCTCTGTAGTCGGGTTACGGAAATCATCTTGTTCGTGTTAACCAGCATCATTACACCTCCATATATAATTACTATTATACATGGAATAATATGTATGTCAAGGGGTATCTTCACTTGAGTTTCCTGACTGCCTTGGTAATCGCAGGTTCACTGACTTTAAAATATCGTGAACGTGATGCTTGGGTTGCTCCGCTTGATAACATTTCTTTTAATTCATCGAGATTGATTCTTCCCATTAATGACATCTCCTTTCTGTTCACCTTTTATGTGGAATCTTTTGAACATTTGCCATTATCGTGCCTCCTTACCGTATCGTTACGGTAAGTAAACGATAGTTTTATTGCTTTGGTCTATGGAATCAAAAAGCGGGGTTTTTCAGGCACAAAGTTATATTAATGATTGTGGTAGTTTAGCGGTTATACGAAGCGAAGCGGCTATAAATACGATATATTTCTGTTAAGTTTTCAATGTTGATATTTTTATCTTCGGACACTTTGTTAATGGCCTCGTCTAATGGAAGCATTGGACAATTAAAATTGTAATCCGGGTAAATATATGCTTCATGACGATAGTGAGGAAAAGAAATTGCCCCTGTTGTTAGTAGTTCAACTTGCCAATAAAGGGATAGTTCCCTAAGAAATTGTTCTTTATATTTTTTAGAAATGGTTATGCCTTTTGTCGGGAAAAAATATTCAAACCTCAAATTTGCCTCTGTGGTTTTTACATCGTCTTCCAGTGCTTTTAGCCCATAATATATTTTCTGAAAGGCATCCCAGCCTTTGCAAGAGATACCCAGTTTTTTATAATCTTCTCTCGTCAGATTATTTATAGCCTCTTCAACAGTAAGCCCTTTCAGCCTCGCATCTTCAATGTATCGGTAAACTACCAAGTTATCAAAGTCATAGCCAACACCGGGATTGCCTCGGCTATCGATATATGCTGTAAATAGCTTTTTTAATTTAGCTTTAGATTGTTTTGTGCCTTCGGCCTTCCATTTCTCAATCTGCTTAATTACCCACGATTGGTCTTGATTCTGACCAGCAACGTTGTTATCCGAATAGCAAGTTAAAATCCCGGTGTCAATTTTCCACACTTCCCGGAAACAATGTTCGTTACTTTTCACAAATTCATAGATAGCGTTCTCATCACCGGCAAGAAACCTCTCTTGATAATGCAACGATTGTTCTATAAATCGTGTTACCCTGTACGCCTCCAAGTCGGCTTCGCTGTATAATGCCCAGCCTTCGGGTAGTTCGGGATAATAGTTCTTGATGGTAAAACGAGGGTCTTTCTTCTTCTTTGCCATTTACGTTCTGCCCCTTTAGCAGTTCCTTTTTTATTCAAGGAAAAGGCGGGCAAGGTTCCCGTCCTTGTCACTTGGCCTGGCTATCTTTTGAAATTTCTATGCTTGCAATTTCAAAAACATCAATGAGTTCTTACCTCTCATCCATGCCCGCGATAGGTGCGTTCAGGATTGTACAAACAAGGTAATTTTCGCTTAACGGCAATCCCCCTTCCTTTTTGCCAATTCGTATAACTTGCAATCCCCCAAACTACACGCCTTTTGAGCGTCACTGCATCCACGGGTGGTATTGCCCATAAGCAAATATGCATACCCCCTGTTGTTATATGCCCCGGCATCATCTGGGTTGAGACGGATAGCCTCGTTGTAATCTTCTATTGCTCGCTGGGGTTGGCGGAGTTTCAAGTATGCATTCCCTCGATTATAGTATGCATTGGCATTGTCCGGTTTGAGACGGATGGACTCATTAAAATCCTCGATTGCTCTCTGGTGCTGACCAAGGCCATGGTATGCATTCCCTCGGTTTAAGTAGGCAGCGGCATAATCCGGTTTGAGACGGATAGCCTCGTTAAAGTCTTGAATTGCCCGCTGGTGCTGACCAAGCTTCCCGTATGCTGACCCCCGGTTGGAGTATGCAATCGCAACGTCAGGTTTGAGGCGAATGGACTCGTTGAAATCTGTAATTGACTGCTGGTACTGACCGAGACTCAAGTATGCCAACCCCCGGTTGTAGTATGCCTTGGCATCATCAGGTTCAAGCCGGACAGCCTCGTTACAATCTTCAATTGCATGCTGGTGCTGACCAAGGGCGCTGTATGCTACCCCCCGGTTGTTGTACGCCACGGCAAAGTCAGGTTTGAGGCGGATGGCATTATTCAGGTATTCAATAGCTTTTTTGGGGTTAGAGAATTTTTCGTCCTGCCAGAGTGCTGAGGCTTTATAAAACCAGTCCACCGCTGTGAGCCCCTGGGATGCCTCCTGAAATTGCCTCTTCAAATCGTCGCTGCTTTTGTTCTGTGCCATTAGGCGCAGGTTTTCCACTTCCAGTTTAGTTATCTTGTCCAGATATTCCTTCTCTTTTATCCTGGCCTGATTGAGGTCATTCAGGTGTTTTCTGTCTTCCAAAAGTTTCTTGACTCTCGCTTCCAGAAAGGACGTATCAACAACCACTTCGACCACGACTTCAATGCCTTTGACGTTCCCGCTGACATAGTTCTTTTCTGATACAACCTCAGTTTTCAAGACACCTGCCGACAAGGCGAGAATCTCATCTTTCTCTACACGAAAGTCTTTAACAACAGCGAGACTTTCCACGTAAACCCCTGCCTTTTCCAAGGCTTCACGTTTTGCTCTTGCTACTGCGGCAATACGTGCATCATCGGCTGACCTACTGCCTCCGAATTGTTCTTTGACGGTGCGGGTGATGGTTTGAATCTCTCCCCTGACAGGGAAAGGGATAAGGCTCAGCATAACCGCCATGATAACAGCAAAACAGAAGAAGGAACATACCTGAATAGTTGGAATATACTTTGAAACTGTACTTCTCATATCGCCCCCCGTGCATCCCTATTTATTTAAGGGTTCCGGCCTTGTCGCTCTACAGAAGCATCCCTTGAATATATTTTACACCTGTTTCGTCATTTTTCCGTTCACTTTTTAATTCAATGAAGAAATTAATTTTATTTTTTCTCAGCTTGTATTGGTCAAAAATGATTGCAGCGATAATACCAACAATGATTACGACCGCAATAATGTTAATAGTGTTTTCGTTAAAACTATATGGAGAAGCTGCAATTGTTGGAACCGAAGCAGTAACTGGCGCTGAAACATCTGCTGAGCGCTTTGAGGTTAACACCCATACTACAATCATAAAAATAACAAAAAGAATGGCGGCTGCAATTGCTAACATTACGGCCCCGATTAATAACAAACCCAGCAGTTTACGTGCAGTTTCATTGGCAAGAACAAGGATGAGAAGGAGTATGGCGATAATGTAAATCATGGCTCCCATCCAAATATTTTCAAATGGCACCTCTTTATTTCATCTTACAACACGAAACGATGTACTTCAATCTTTTCATTGTATTACACCCTATAATATCTATAAGAAAACCCCGCCTATTTCTAAGCGGGGCCTTGTGTGTTGCCGATATTTTTATGTGCCTAAAATGTGCCCAAGCCTACCAAAAACCACCTCATTTTGACTCACGGCAACCAAAAGAGAAAAATTCACATTCTCTTTTAATATTATCAAATTATCAATCATTTCAAAAAGGTTAACACCTTGAAAATATTGACTTTTCAGGACTGAAAATCCCCGTGTCGGCGGTTCAATTCCGTCCCTCGGCACTTTAATCTCTAAGGGTCAAATTCCCCGAAGCTGGCTTCGAATAACATGTCTGACTGCAACTCTTTTTTCAATAATATCTTTTATGCAGCATCACGTTACGGTTCTCTGCTCTTATAAACAACATGGACAATAAGGAGCAGTTTTTTCATTGCCGCAATAACTGCCCTCCCGGAAGAAGTTGTTAAAACTGTTTTAACGATTGGTGAAATTGTCGTAAAGTCAATAATGGCGGTATCACCCTGCAACAGCAGAATTTGCTTCAAGGTCTGCATAAATCCTGTCAAATTCGATCCCTGCAATTATCCTGTTTTTGTATTTCCCTCTTATCGATGCCTTTGCTTCGTTCAATTCCTTTGATTTTACACCGTTTTCCAGCGCCAGGTAAGCCTCTGTGAAGGCAGAGAGTTCGTCTACAGCCTTTATGAGTTCTCCATCACGGGGATTACAGGAATCTGAGTTATAACGGTCCGATATCTCATCGGAACTTGCACGGCTTGTTTCACCGTTTATTGTCACGATACTGCTGAATTCATCTTCGGTGAACATCTTCATTTCCTGATGCCACTTATCAGGAATAAGGCCGTATACCTCTTTTTCCATCTGCTCTTTTTCATATTCTTTAATGAGTTCATCCAAACCCTCAATAGAACGTTTCACCGGAGAGATGATGTCTCTTGTGAGGACCTCAGGGAGGTCATGGAATAATCCGGTGAAATAGTTGTTGACGCATCGACGGGTGCAGGAGCCGATCTCCTGCGTGAGGAGGTATGACAGGATTGCCACAATAAGCATATGCCCTAATACCGATATGCGGGGATTCATGTTCACATAGTTCCAGCGCAACTGGAATCTCAACTGACCGCAGAGGTCAATGAAGTTCCTGTATCGTGGATAGAGGGCAAGCTGCTGGATTCCCTTCAGGTCATAGTACTTTTCCTGCCTTTCCTGGAGGAGGTCCTTTATCTTCGGTATTTCATATCCTCCCGGGTTTGCCCTCTCGATAATGTCAAACTCCCAGCGGGTAGCATAAAAATGGGAGGCGCTCAGGATTTTCTTGTTGATTGTATCATCCGTTGTCGAGAAATACCCTTTGAACCTCTCCACAAAACCTTCCCCCAATGGAAATATGACAGTTTCAAGCTGATGAAAAACCCATGCATTCAGTTTATCATATCGGGTATGGTTCTCTTTTATCCTGTTGAATATCTGGGGCTTCAGATCTGTAATGACGATACGCTGAAGAAATTCGAAGAAGCCGCCTTCGATAACTTCCAGCCAGTTGAATCCTTTTTCCCCTTCCTCAAATTTTCCGAGAAAATATGCAATCATCATCTTATGCGCCTGTTTGTCGAGCTCCCTCAATTCAACAGGCCGTATTTTATCGTTCCACCGCTGCATGACGGCAGCGTTGTAAAGCTTAAGGATGAGATATCTGCTAATCACTGTTACCCCCTTTATTTTATCCCGGTCACTTTTATTTCTTTAATCTTCTAAAACATTACTCCATGATGCGGTGAGAGTAAACAATTTTACATTGTAACTTACCTGTACAATAATCAAAAATTATTGTTGACACGAATCGTGCCATTGTATAAACTGAACATGTATTCACATGAACGATTGTTCATATATATCGAGATGAAAAGGGCTGGTGTTATTTTGAAAATTTGCCGTAACTGTGGTATAAATGAACTGTTTCGATGTGAATCTGACATGAAAAGGGTCCCAGTCTAACATATTGATGAAAAAAAACCTCTTTATCTGTATTATCTTCTTTGCCCTTTCCCTTATATCTTCCCATTCTTATTCAATAACCCTCGATGAGGCAGTCAAGAGGGCAATCGATGTTTCTTATCCCATAAAAGAGCAGAAAGAGACCGTTAAAAGAACGGAATTTTCATATATTTCTTCCATTGACCCGTTTCTGCCAACCGTCACCATCCAGACAGGATATACGCGCTATTTGTACGGAGCACCGGTTACTTACACGTCAGGGTTCACGCCCCTTGTCAACAATGAATTTTACAATGCTACAGGTGCTATCTCCTACAGGTTATTTGATGGTGGACTGAGATATGCACAAAGGCAAGGCTCGTTTTCCCTTATGGGCAGGGAGAAGGAGAAACTGCAAGGTATCAGGAATGATGTCTTGTTTAATATCAGGGCAGCTTTTTTCACGGCATTGGGCAAAAGGGTTGTTGTTGAGAAAAGGAACGAGGCATATGAAACAACCAAAAAATTATATGATTTGACAAAGGCCCGATTTACAGAGGGAATAGTCAGAAAAAGCGATGTATTGCAGGCGGAGGTAAGGGTTACATCTTCAAAGATCGATGTGGTCGATGCAGTAACTGATTACGAGAAATCGATGGAGGACCTGAAATCCCTTCTTTTGATAGAGCCTGATGAAAAACATGATGTTGAAGGGTTACTCGAAGCGCCGCAATTCCAGGAAAGCTATCAGAGTCTGACAGAAAAGGCTATTAAAACGAGGCCCGATGTTACTTACCAGTTAAAGGAAATAGACCGTTTAACCAGCGTGTATAAGGAAAAGAAAAGCAACTGGTGGCCGAAGATTGATGTTGGCTTACAACAGGCGAGACAGGATACTTCATTTTTCCCCAATGGCAGAGAAGATACGGTTATGCTGAATTTTAGCTACCCTCTCTTTGATGGTGTTGGAAGATATTACAATATGGAAGGCGCCCAAAAGGATGTTAATGCTGCGAAATACAAGCTTGAAGAAATAAAGAGAAATGTGAAGCTTGATATCATAAAGGCGTACAAGGATTTTGATTTGAGTCTTGAGAACATCAGGATGTATACCGAACTGTTAAGAGAAGCGACAAGCAACTTTAACCAGGCTCTTGGTGAGTACAAGGCAGGGAAAGGCGATATTCTCACACTTATTCAGGCAGAAAAGGATTGGGCAAAGGCAAAAGAGAATCTTGTTGTGTCAATGTATAAATCAAATAATGCCCTTGCTTACCTTCAGAAAGTATCCTATTCAGACGGGAATTAACTATGAAATTGACAAAAAAACGTGTCGTAGGGATTGTTTTATTGGTAATCATAGCGGCCCTTGTTGTTTTTTATTTTACCGGCAAACGGGGCAAATCAGAGAAGATCAGCGGTGAGGTATTTACCGTTAAAAAAGGCAATGTGACAAATTTTGCCGAGCAGACAGGTATCGTAAAGGCACAGGTAGGCGCTATCGTAAAAGTAGGTACAAGGGCTACCGGTGAACTTATCCAGCTTAGATACCAGGTCGGTGATTATGTAAAGAAGGGCGAGCTCATTGCGAAAATTGATGACAGGGAGAAACTTGCAAACATAAGAAATCTCCAGGCTCAGATAGAAGAACAAAAAAAGGATTTGGCCGCTAAAGAGGCGCAGTATCAATACAGCAAGGTAAATTATGAGAGGGAGGAGCGGCTTTTAAAGCAGGAATTTACAACAAGGGACAGTGTTGACAAGGCGAAGAGGGAACTCGATGTATCGGTAGCCCAGGTAGAGCTTGGAAAGGCCAAAGTAGTTGAAGCCATAGAAGCCCTGAAGGCCCTTGAGGTTTCGTTAAGCTATAATAAGATTTATGCCCCCATTTCCGGATATGTTTCACAGGTGACAACCCAGGAAGGTGAGACGGTTGTGGCTGGTCTTGCTGCGGTAAATCTTATTACAGTCATCGATGCTTCAAAGCTGGAAATGTGGATATATGTCGATGAAACAGACATCGGCAGGGTAAAGCCAGCTATGAAGGCTGAATACTGGGTCGATGCATACAGAGACAAGCGGTTTTCAGGGAATATCAGCCTTATCTACCCGCAGCCTGAAATTAAGGAAAATATTGTCTATTACCTTGCCATAGTGAAGATAGACCCGAAAGATACAACTTTCCTGAAACCGGAAATGACCACCCACGTGAGGATTATTATAAGTGAAAAAACAGATGTATTAATTGTCCCGAATGGCGCTGTACGTTTTGAAGACGGGAAAAATGTTGTTTATATAAAGGCAAAAGACAAAACTGAGCGGAAAGAAGTAACGCCGGGCATCAGGGATGACAAGTCTACCGAAATCGTTGCAGGACTCAGCGAAGGAGAGCGTGTTGTGATCCCTGTAGTAAAAAGACTTGCCCCGGGCGCCAAAAAGTGATCACCCTTAAAAACATCAGAAAAAGCTATTTCGTCGGTGAGAGAGAACTTCCGATTCTCAAAGGAATAAACCTTGAGATAAAGCGGGGGGAGTTTGTAATCCTCATGGGTGTTTCCGGATCAGGCAAGACAACCCTCATGAATATTATCGGACTCCTCGATAAGCAGACTGAGGGTGAGTTTTATTTCATGGATACCAGCGTTGAAGGTCTTGATGATGAGGCGCTTGCGGGTTTCAGAAACAGGCATATCGGATTTGTATTTCAGCAGTTTTTTCTTCTCCCCTACTTAAGCGCCATCGAAAACGTTTTGATACCCATGGTGTATTCAACAAAGGAGATAAAACACCCGCGAGACAAGGCAAGGCATTTACTCCAGAGGTTCAATCTTGCCGAGAGGACCCATAACCGTCCCTCACAGCTTTCCGGGGGCGAGCAGCAGAGGGTTGCCATAGCAAGGGCACTCATAAATGATCCTGACCTCATTCTCGCAGACGAGCCTACCGGAGCTCTTGATTCAAAAACAGGGAATGAAATCATGGAGCTTTTTCGCATGCTCAATGAGGATGGCAAGACTGTTATGGTTGTTACCCATGACCCAAAACTCGCATCCTACGGGAGAAGACTGATAAGGATAGAGGATGGGACTATCTCAGAAGATATCACAACTTAGAGAATTTTTAGAAGAAACATTGAAGATCCTTTACTACTACAGGAGCAGGGTGGTATTTTCCTTCTCCGGTGTCGCCCTTGGGATCCTTTCCATCTGTGTCATTGTAACTACAATTGATGGTGCAAATAAGAAGGCCTATGAGATTTTCGAAGCCCTGGGGCCGGATTCTATCATGATCTTCAGCGGAAGCGAAAGACAGCGTACGGCAAGGGAAAGGGTCAATACATTGACGGTCAGCGACGCGGATTTGCTTCAGAGGATTGGAGGTATTTACGATGTTTTAAAGGTCTTTCAGGTGAGAGGCGTCAATATGAAATATCGGGACAGAAAATGGCAGACACAGGTTGTCGGGGGAACCGAAAATTACTTTACATCCTTTAAGTGGGAACTGCAAAGCGGCTCATACTTTTCCCGTGAAGCATATGACAATGCAGAGGCGGAATGTGTGATCGGCGCAAAGGTTTCCGAAGAGTTGTTTAAAGGTGAAAATGCCATCGGCAAGGTCATACAAATCGGTCAGTTGCCGACAAAGGTTGCAGGTGTCCTTGAGGAGAGGGGCGGCTCTGTCGGCGGCCCCAACATGGATGACAGGGTGATTATGCCGTTGACCACTGTTATGAGCAGACTTTCCAATGAAAAGCGGTTTCTCAGCATGATACGATTAAAGACAAACAGAGATGTGGATGCAACCATTGAAGATGTAAAAATGGTGCTTCGGAACAACCATGGTATACCGGATGAGGGCGAAGACAATTTCATGACGAGAAGCTCAAAGGATATACTCCAGTTTGTTTCTGTAATTTCCGGTTCGCTCTTTTTGTTCCTCGGAACTGCATCTATTGTTGCGCTTGTGGTAAGCGGATTTGTGCTTGCCAACCTTTTTTACCTTACAATCCAAGAGAGAAAAAAGGATATCGGTATCAGGAGGGCATATGGGGCAACGAGGAAAGGCATCCTGCTCTCTTTTCTCTTTGAATCAGTCTTTATTACCATCCTTGGGGGTATTGCCGGTGTGTTGCTGAGTATCACCCTTGAAGGCACCTTTGAGAAACTTTTTAATATCCCGATGGAATTTTCATTTAAGGTCGTTATTTTTGCACTGGTTTTCAGCTTCCTTACAGGAGTTTTGTCTGGTCTGAAGCCGGCATTGAAGGCGAGCAGAATCGAACCCATTGAGGCCATTCGCGGATGATATATTCGCTCAAATTCTATCTGAAAATAGCCCTGCAAAACCTCGTTGTCCACAAGGCAAGGATGATGCTTGCCCTCCTTGGTATACTCTTTGCTGTCATGAGTCTCGTTGCTTTCGGGAATATCAGCAGCGGTATGAAACGGAAAATCGATGATGAGATTGGCAGGTTCGGGAAAAATCTTGTTATCCTCAGGGCTGGTCTTGTCTTTCAGGCTGGAAGGGCAACGAAACAGTTTTCAGAGGCCAGGACCCTGAAGCTTTCAGATATAAAACGGATCAAGGAGTCCTTGCAAGGCATAGATGAGATTGCCCCGTATTATGATACGACATATCCTGCACGCTATGAGGATAAGACGCTCAGGGTGAGCGTGATAGGCGTGACGGATAACATTTTTTCCATAAAAAATACAAGCCTTCTCATGGGAAGGTACTTCACAAAAGATGATGATCGTACTACAGAAAAAAAGGTTGTTGTGGGATACAAGGTGTACGACAACCTTTTTGATTTGAAGGACCCCATCGGCAAATACATTCTTCTCTTCAGGGTGCCAACCGAAATTATCGGTGTCATGGAAGAAAAGGGTACAGATTTAACGGGTCAGGATCAGGATATTATTGTGTATATCCCGCTGAATACTTTCATGAGGCGGTACAGCAACATTGATTATATTAAGGGCGCCTACATACAGGCACAGGATGGTATACCGCTCAACGAGATGAAGGCGAGGCTCAGGGCCTTTGTAAGGAAGATCCATAACATGAAAGCCAGCGAGAAAGACGATTTTTCAGTTTTTACCATGGAAGACATACTAAAGACGAGGGAAGAGGGGATACGTCTTGTAACTGTTCTAACCATTATTGCCTCGACGGTATCATTTCTCATAGGGGGGCTGGGCATTTTTGCCATTATGCTCCTTTCTGTTTCTGAACGGAAGATGGAGATCGGCATCAGGAGGGTCGTTGGCTCAAAGAAAAGGGATATTGTCCTCCAGTTTCTCACCGAATCGGTTATTGTGGCCCTTATTGGAGGCGCCTTTGGCGTTGCCGTTGGTTTTGCGATTACCATCATAGTAGACTATTTCGGGGGATTTCCCATTGTGTTCGGATTGCAGAATATTTTCATTTCCCTTTTCATAAGTATGATCGTAGGTGTCCTCGCAGGTATCTATCCTGCCATCCAGGGTACCAAGTACGAGCCTGTGAAGGCATTGTATTCATGATAATGGCAGAGGGCAGAAATATCTCTTCAATAATCTATCCTGTCAGATTCAAATTATCAGGTGGTTTATTTCGGAGTTTTCGATTTGAGTATCGCAAGTATTTCACTGCAGTGATCGGCAACGTCAGCAACAGCACGCGTCAACTGACCTGAAACAATAATAATAATGCCACCAACAACCCCCAGTAACGGGCCAAATATTATTAGTGATGAAGGCATTCCCTTTTCAGCAAAGGCCATAATTAACCCTGTTATACTGAAGGCAAATATCAGCCATCCGGCCAATGAAGAAACTTGTGCCATCATTCTCGAAGATTTATATGTAGATGAGAAGCGAGAAAGAGCATCATCTTTTGCAATTTCTTCCTTAACAACCTTTGCAACATCAGGATTAGCGCCACAGTGTTTGCATGTTTTGGTATTCGGATGAACCTTTTTCCCACACGATAGACATTCTTTATACGCCATCATCCCCTCCTTTTTTTGTTTAATATTCAGGGCATCTTTTCTTTCTTAAAGAGTAGTATACATTTCTGCGTAGAAATGGACAAGACCTAAAAGGTAACGGTATGATATAATTGCATAAATGTCCAACATTTTATGGAAAAACAGGCCTTGTTTCGATATAATAATCCCATAGCAAATATCCGAAGAAAGGAGCCTTCAGTGGCCATATCCAGACAGGTACAGAGAGCAGAAGACAGAGAGCGACTATGCAGTAAGCACTAAGCGCCAATTCTAAATTACAGGAGTATTATATGCTATACAGTTTTGACGGAAAAGAACCAAGGGTGGGCAAGGACACATATGTAAGCGAACATGCCCTTGTTATCGGAGATGTACAAATAGGGGATGAGTGCTATATCGGGCACGGGGTAATACTACGAGGTGATTACGGTACCATCGAGATTGGTTCGGGCACGGCCGTTGAAGAGGGGGTTGTTGTTCATGCCCCGCCAGATAAAGTCTGCAGTATCGGCGAAAGGGTTACTATCGGCCATGGAGCTATTATTCATTCAGCGATCATCGGGCGGATGAGCGTCATAGGCATGGGAGCTGTTCTGAGCATCTATTCTGAAATCGGCAAAAACACCATCATTGCGGAAGGTTCCATTGTAAAGATGAGGCAGATTATACCCGGCGGCGTTGTGGCAGGAGGCAATCCCGCAAAGGTGATACGTAAAATCGCCCCGAAAGATGAAGAATACTGGGGCATGGCAAAGCAACTCTATATCGCCCTGGCCAAAAAATATCTTGGTATAGGGATGCAGAGGATCGATTAAATTTGCACAACGGCCATCAACTTCATAACACTTATACAACGATAACCCTGTCAGGGTCGGGAAGGCTGAGAACGAAGTCCTTCACCTCCTCAAAATCTGCACTATCTAAATCTACACCCTTTTCAAGCCGTATATAGTTGTGACCGCCGGGCTTTTCGGTAGGGAAGGTGAACCCGAAGTCGATGTAATTTTCTCCCACACGAATATAGGTCAGTGTTTCCAGATTAATGATGTAGTGTTTGATTCTTATAAATTGAGACACGCGACACCCCCTTTTTTGTATTTTATGGACCGGTTATTCCTCAATACGGACAAATTTAAAAAGCAATGGCATGACGAGGAGAATGATACCGGTGCCTATCAGCATGCCGCCAACCACTACAATGGCAAGGGGCTTCTGAATTTGGCTCCCCACGCCATGAGCCAGAGCGGCAGGAAGAAGTCCCAATGAGGCGGTAAGACCGACCATAAGAATCGACCTGAATTTTTCCCTCACTGTTTCAATGATTGCCAGTTGACGGCTTTTCTTCTCCTTGTATACTTCAAGATAATGACTTATTAAAATACATGTTTTAAATGTTGATATGCCGATGATCGATATAAAACCGACTATCGCAGAGATACTAAGAGACTGACCCGTAACGAGGAGGCTGACGAGTCCGCCAAAGACAGCGCAGACAGGAGCGACTATGGTGAGCAGAACATTTCTCATGTTTCCATGAAACATATAAAGCAATGTAATGATAAGAAAAATTGCCAGAGGGATAGAAAAATAGAATCTTCTGAAGGCCTCTTTCATTTCATTGAATATACCGCTCCATTCCATAAAATACCCTTCGGGAATATTGGCCTTTACGGCTTCTTTCTGCGCCTTCTCCACTGTTCCCCCCAAATCTTTTGAAGATACGCGGAATTTAATTGGTATGAAGCGCCTGTGGTTTTCTCTGAAAATTGATGATGCCCCTGTATCATACCGTATTTTCGCCATCCTGGAAAGCGGCACCACCCCTCCACCTGGCAGAACTATTGGAATATGTGCTATCTTTTGAGGCTCATTCCTGTAATCAAAGGGAAAGCTTACCTGGAGTGCAAAGTTTTTATCGCCTTCTATAATCTGGCTTACAACTTTCCCTCCCAGTGCAGCCGAGACCATGTCGAGTACCTCCTGGACGCTTAAACCAAGAGCCGCCACATCTTCCCTGTCAACCTCTATCAGGAGGTTTGGCTGGCCAAGTTCCTTGTATATGTCAACGTCATTTATCCCCCGAACCTTTTCAATCTTCTCCTTGATCTCCCTTGCAGTTCTGTCGAGTTCATTAAGATCATCTCCGAATACCTTTATCGCATTCTCGCCACCCTTTATTCCCGAGCTTTCCTCATCAAGATTGTCCTGCATGTACTGGGACAAGCTAATAGTGGCGTTGGGCAATAAACGGGTAAGTTTTTCCCTTACCTCTTCCTCTAATTGTTCTTTTGTTATGGACCGTTTCCACTTATTGTAAGGGTGGAGATTCATATAATACTCACTGTTGAACGGCCCTGTTGCCTCTGTGCCATCTTCAGGCCTTCCGACACGGATAGCAACCGATTTTGCTTCAGAGAAACCAATGAGAATATCTCTTACTTTTTTGGCGACTTCATGCGTTTTGCTGAGTGACACGGAATAAGGCAATGTGATCCTGATATATACATTCCCTTCATCCATTTTCGGAAGAAACTGGGTACCTATTACGGCAAAGCTGGTTACGAACCCGCCAAGAATTACACCGGCAGTGACTATAAGAACGAGACGGGACCTCTGCATCAAAAATGTTACGCACCGCACATAATGTTCACTCATTGTTTCAACAAATCGAAAACCCTTCCCTTCATGCCCTTCAAGGAATGTGTGGATGGATGCGATGAGGTAAGTAAAGGTGAGCAACAAGGTAAAGATGAGGGCATAGGAATATGTTTTTGCCATGGGTGAGAATATCTGTTTTTCAGCGCCCTTCATGGTAAAAATAGGAATGAATGCAATGATAATGATACAAACAAGAAGGATAATGGGAACCCCTACTTCTTTTGTTGCCCTCACAAGGGATCTTTCATGTACTGCCTTTGCCTGGGTTCCGCTGATAGATCCGTATTTCCTCGCAACGCGTATGTAGTTTTCAGTTAAAACAAGGGCAATATCTGCAATGATACCAAAATCGATGGCGCTGATTGAAAGGAGGTTTGCAGAATCCCCCGTGACAGCCATTACCGCAAGGGTAATTGCCAGTGAAATAGGTATGACAAGGGCCGTCATAATCGCTGCACGGATATTCCCCAGGAAAACAAAGAGTGTGATGGCTACAAGGGCTATACCCAGGGAAGCAGACTCAATAACCTTTTTTATTACCGTGCTTATAAGTTGCCACCGCTCGTAGTAAGGGGATATCCGAATACCTTTCGGAAGTATCTTAGTGTTCAGTTCCTTGATTTTATCGTTAATGGACTGTATGGAGGGGATACTCTTTTCGCCCCTCCTGAGTATTACGTTCCCCATTACCGCGTCGTCATTTTTATTGAATAGTATGATGCCTGTTCTTGGAATATTTCCGAGGCTCACCTGTGCTATGTTTTTAATAAGCACAGCTTTACCGTTTTTATATATAACGGCATTGTTTTCTATGTCCTCGAGACTCTTTATGAGCCCTATACCCCTTACCATATAGTACTGATCGCCCAGCTCGATAGTTCTCCCGCCTACATTCACATTCGATTTTGACAGTGCATCCATTACCTGTGACAGGGTTATGCCGTATTTTATCAGATTTTCGGGGATTACCTTGACAACATAGGCCTTGATGTACCCTCCGTAGCTTGCCACGTCCTCAACACCCTGGGCAGTTTTGATATAACGGCCTATGGTCCAGTCCTGGAGTGTCCTCAGCTCCATCAGGTTGTTGGAACCGGAGACGACATACTGCATTACCTCACCCATGTCTCCTGCGATGATATTGCCCTGCACTCCATCGGAGAGCGATATGCCGGCGAGTCTGTTTATAACCTCCTGTTTTGCTTCTCTGTATGAAATGTCATATGAAAATTTACACTTCACATCTGCAAGGCCATATATAGAGATTGAGTTTATTCGCTCCATACCCCTCATGCCTGCAAGGCCAACCTCCATCGGTATGGTAATGCGCCTCTCCACCTCTTCGGCAGACTTCCCTTCATAAATGGCAACAATTTCAATACTCGGTGCAGATGGATCAGGAAAAGCCTCAACATTGAGGCTTTTCACGACAAAAAGCGACATAATGAACATGGTAAACGTTAAAACCAGCAGGATGCCACTGTGGGTAGCAACAAAAACGGTCAGTTTTCTCATGGCTTTTCCAGTTCTATGGCAGTAAGGACAATCTCCTCTCCTTCGGCAACACCCTCAACTGCCATAAGTTTTCCCGGGATCTCTTTGACAGGTTTTATTTCTTTCAGATTATTCTTGCCATCCTTGTCAGGACGATATACATAGAATTTTCCTTCTTTATAGACCATCGCCGATTGCGGGATCAAGGAGAGCTGCCTCTTCTCTCCTTCTATTTTTAATTGTAAAAACATATTGTGTTTGAAGAGGTCCTTTTTGTCCATAATTCTGATGTAGGTTTTTACAGTCTTAAGATCTACGTCCGATACATCGCTCACATATGTGACAATGCCTTTGAATGCTACATTCGGGAGGGTATCTACATGGAAGGTAACATTACTCCCTCTTTTTACTTTTTGAATGTCTGTATCGTATATATTTGCCACAACCATTATATTATTGGGGTCTGCCATCGTCATTAATGGCGTTGATGCATCCACCTTGTCGCCCGTGTGTGTCTGGATGTCTGCAATATATCCGTTCATGGGCGCCCTAATCATCACCGTATCCATCCGGCCTTGCTTCAGTCCGACTGCATCATTGTCCGCTGAAAAGCCATATATGCTTAGCTTACTCTTCAACCCCTCTGCTATGGCGTTTAACTGTTTATAGTTTGATTCACTGTTCAGCAGGTCATTTTTTGTAACCGCACCGATCTCGAAGAGCTGTTTATTGAGGTTGTATATACGCTCTGCCTGTTTCGACTGTGTGAGCGTTGATAGATAATTTGAGTGTGTATCGGTCACATCGGGGCTTGTAATGCTAATGAGGGCATCTCCTTTTTTCGCCTTGTCGCCGACTTTCACAAATATTTTACTGACAGTACCGGCAAGGTAAGGAAGTATCCTGGATGTGCCTTCAATGTCTGGTTGGATGCTTCCCGTTGCTTCAACGTAGGAACGCAATTCTGTGGTAGTAACCTTATAGGTTTTTATTTCTTGTTTCTCTGCTTTTGCGTTTTTTTCACCTGCCCTGCCGCAACCCGAAATGAGAAGAACGAGCACGAGCACAACGAGTGATGGAATAATCCGCCTCATCATTTTATTTCTCCTGTATATACTTTTATGAGATGCCCGTTGAGCACCGACTGGATAAAGGTCTGGTGATATTTTGTGATAAAATCTCTGTATGTTTTCTGGGTGTCAAGTAGTTCAAGCACCGTGATTCCTCCTAAAGAAAAGGCCTTTTCACTGTTCTGCATGAGGGTATCCATCTGATCCTTGTTGTCCCTGTAGGATTCGAAGACCTTCAGGGCCGCAGTGTAATTGTTGAGTGCCAGGTGTACATCCGACGCTATTCTCCTCTTTGTCTTTGCAAGCTGGACATCGAGCTGCTGCATTTCGGCGGTGCGCTTCGCAATTTCCCCCTGATACCTGTTGAAGATTGGCAGTGGGACGCTTATGCCCATACCGATCCCCGATGTGGCCGGGTTGCCTGTAGAATCGTATTCGCCGCCTATCGAAAAGTCGGGAATCCTGTATGCCTTAGCAAGCGAAATATTGTTCTCAGCCGCCTTACGCTGACGTTGAAGAGAGAGGAGATCGTGCCTGTTTTCGTTTGCAACGGCAAAGAGGTCTGCCTCAACAAAGGTCGGATAACGATCCTGTATATAAACTCTTGCAGGCTTGCGCCGTACATCGCTGCCCAAGAGGAGGCTGAATGAATCGATGTCGTTGAGCAACTGGTTTGCAAGGTTTGTATGGTTGTTCTCAAGGTCGATTTTACCAACCTTGAGCTTTGTATAATCGATTGAAGAGAGAAACCCTGCGCTAAACCGTTTCTCTGCAACCTGAAGCAGCCTGTTATACCGGGCAAGTTCATTGCGGGCAAATTCAATACTCAAATCATCGAGGTTGAGGGTGTAATAAAGGTTGTAGAAGCCAATGAGAAGGTTCCTGATTACATCCTTATGGGATATCCGTGTCGCCTCGAGGACCTCAGAGGCAACACCTGTCCGCAAAGCCCTTTTGCCGCCCGTTTCGATGAGCTGGTCTACCCGTACGGTCAACTGGGTATTGTCCCATCGGGAAGTCTTCCACTGAGACATGGCCAGGTTGTTGTAGTTTACGGTAAGGTTCGGGTTCGGTAGTAATTTTGCGGTTACGTAATCGGCATACGCCTTGTCAATCTCATATTTACTTGCAACAATGTCAAAGTTGCTCTTGTAAAATTGGACAAGGGCCTCATCGAGCCCGATCTCTTCATAGCACAATGCCACAGGCGTAACAGCCAGTGTGATTAAGAGTATAATTACACATATATGCAGTATCGGTTTTTTTATCAGTTTCATTGACTACCTCAGAAAAAAGTTTTCCCTTCAATTCCCGGATAAGCCTGATAAAACTTCATCTGAATTACTCAGATGATTACAATAGTATTTATGTGCCGGCAGGTTTTGGCAGGCGCGCAGGATTATTACACGGTATGTGTTGCCGGTGGACCTCTGTAAAGGTGGGATGATAAGTGGAGCTGGCTTACGATGTGCTCTATGCTGGGAGACAGGTAGAACCCTGAAGAAGCATTGAGAAGATATGGCATCGGGTCGTAGTAAGCCGTTGAGGCCAACTCAACCCCGGAATCTACACAAACAGGGAATTTGATTTTTGAATTCCTGTTTATCTGCTCGGACTCGATGGTTAAAATGGAGGTCAGAAAAAAAGCGACAAAAACAATCGCAGTGACTTTAAAAAAAGTTTTTGTAGAAACCATTAAAAATCCTGTTTACCGAATATATTTGTGAAAAAATAGCACAGAACAGGGGGAATGTAAATTTAAATGTTGAAACGCATACGCATCCCTGCTTTACCACAGTTTATCGCTTACCACCCTCAAGCCCATTCCCACAAATGTGTTGATCTGGTCGCTCCCGAAGAGTCCTGACCCGCCCGTAAAATCAATCTGGATATGGTCGCTTACTATGTGGCGAAAACCTGCCTGATATGCGCCTCCAATTTTTCCTGCATAGGGATCATTACAGAATATTTCCATAACTGCGTGTAGACCCCCGATCATGCGGATCTGGGTGCCGAGTCCCCATGTGCCAACGGTAATCTCGCTGCTGGTGGATATGCCGATGTTGGCATGGATAAGCACCCGTTCCCGGTCAAAAAGGGATTCCGTCATTGCGGCGTAGGCAAATCCGCTCCATTGCTCCGGCCTGAAATCGCCTCTGCCCCATGGCGGAGAGGCGCCGACAGCCATTGCCATCCCGGGATAACTGTTTGGTTTGGCCTCCCATAAGAGGTACTTAAACTGCACGAGAGGTCCGGTAATAGAAAAGCTGCGGTTCGATTCCTTGTCGAGGGGGAAGCCATCGACAAAACCCACTGTCACCTCAGATCGGGCTGTCGGACCAATGGCAGCCAGGTTCAGGTTCGAAAAAGAGTCCTTTGTGTACCGTACAGAGGTCTCAACCTGTCCCTGATGGTCCCCCACAACGCGGGCATCATCGGTAACAAAGGGGCGGACGGCAAATACCGGCCGAACAATAGCAAGGGACAGAAAAATAAACAATGGAAAAAATAAGGCCTTCAATAAATTCATGATTTTTTCATCCTGAATAGACCACTAAATAAACATTCTTTACCACAAAAATATAGCCATTGTTTAAAACAAATGGTGGTGTTTTGTCAATGCCACAATCCGTAATCACAATTCTCTACCTCTTCAGATATGTTCTTTTTTGCAGCCCCCTGCACCTCTGAGTCGATAAGATACTGAAATAACTGGATGTTGCTTCGCAACATGACGTGAACGAGGCAAGCATCGGGGAATGGACCCGAAGAGATTCGATTTGCATTCCTTTTCCTTTTAGAGTTACAATTATCTCAAAGGTATGTCACTTGAAAAATCAGCTATTATAAATCCCAACATAAAAATCAAGCACATCAACAGCAAAGGAGAGTATTAATATGGAGCCAGACATTTCAGAGCCGGAACCGAGTTTATTTGAAAGGTTTAAGCGAAAAGTCATAGGTGCGCCAAAGGATGTCAATGAACCTTCCATATTTCATAAACTTTCACTCATACCGATACTCGCGTGGATTGGCCTCGGGGCAGACGGTCTTTCATCTTCTTCCTATGGTCCCGAAGAGGCATTCAGGACATTGGGGTCCCATACATACCTTGCCATTTTTATCGCCCTTGCAACGGCGTTTACCGTAGTTATCATATCCTATTCTTATACCCGGATCATCGAACACTTCCCTCATGGAGGCGGAGGCTACATCGTTGCAACCCACACCATCAGCAAGGATGCAGGGGTTATTTCCGGCTGTGCGCTGCTCGTTGATTATATGTTAACAATAACGGTCTCCCTTGTCTCCTGCGGTGATGCCATATTCAGTTTCTTTCCCCTCCCCTTCCAGAAGTACAAGTTAATTTTTGTAGGATTTCTTATTGTTCTTCTCGTTATTTTGAATTTAAGAGGGGTAAAGGAATCGGTAACGCTACTTGCACCGATTTTTGTCATTTTTATTATTACCCATATCCTGCTTATCGGCTCCGGCATTTTCAGCCATATCGGCGAGGTGAAGCCACTTGTGACTGAAATGAAAGGAAATCTCCAGACCGGTTTGGCAAGTGTGGGATTTGTTGGACTTATGGCTATCTTTTTGCGGGCCTTCTCCATGGGTGCAGGAACATACACCGGTATCGAAGCGGTCTCAAACGGCATGCAGATTATGCGTGAACCAAAAGTTCAAACAGGGAAAAGGACTATGGTATACCTTGCAACATCCCTTGCCATAACGGCTGGCGGTCTTCTGGTCTGCTATCTTCTTTTCAGGATAAAACCCGAGGAAGGCAGGACACTCAATGCAATCCTGTCCGAACAGGTTTTTGCGCATTGGCCTCTTGGAGGATTATTGGCCCTTATAACGATTCTCACTGAGGGCGCACTTCTCACGGTAGCCGCTCAAACCGGTTTTATTGACGGTCCGAGGGTTATGTCAAATATGGCTATCGACTCCTGGCTTCCCCGTCGTTTCGCATCGTTATCTGAACGGCTCACCATGCAGGACGGGGTTATCCTCATGGGGCTTGCAGCGTTTATTTTACTTATATACACGCATGGTTCCATTACAGCCCTTGTTATTATGTACTCCATTAATGTTTTTGTTACCTTTTCCCTCTCCCAGCTCGGCATGGTCCGCTTCTTTCTCCATAACAGAGAAAAAGACAAAAAATGGAAACAGCATATCGTGATTCATATCGTAGGGTTAATACTCTGCCTTACAATTCTCACCGTTACTGTTTACGAAAAATTCGGTGAAGGCGGCTGGGTCACAATCGTAATTACATCAATGGTAATAGGATTATGTTATCTGATTCGTGCTCACTACCGTAAAGTAAGGCTTGGCGTAAAAAAGCTTGAAGAGATGCTCTCAGATATTCCTGCCTCGGAACCATTCAATAATGACCCTATTGACCCGAAAGAAATGACCGCTATCCTTCTCGTTAGCGGGTATAATGGATTTGGTTTGCACACATTGCTTTCTATTGTCCGCTATTTCCCCGATGTTTATAAAAACTATATTTTTCTCTCTGTTGCAGAGATTGATTCCGGTTCCTTTAAAGGCGTTGCTGAAATAGAAGCCTTAAAAGAATCTGTCAAAAATGATCTCATGAAATATGTAAAGGTTACCCGCCATCACGGTTTCCCTGCTGACTGCAGAACAATCGTAGGGACCGATGTGGTAGATGAAGCCTCTGATCTTGTTGAAGCAACGGTCAAAGAGTTTCCAAGATCAACCGTATTTACAGGAAAATTAGTATTTCGGCATGAAAATCCATTCCAGAAGATACTCCATAATGAAACAGCCCACTCGATTCAGCGCAGGCTGCAGTGGAACGGCATCCCAACGGTCATTTTGCCGATCCGGGTGGACGTATAGATCTATCGTGTGAGAAGGAGGTTGCCCGGTGCTGAGAAAGTCCTGTTCGAGAAAGCTCGTCTTCTTTGTACTCTTGTCCCTTTTCTCGATTATTGTGATGGTTTCCTCTACGACAGCTAAAGCCAAACGAGGTGAGCAACCACGGTGCCAGGAGGAATGCCTGGCTACACACTCCGCGAGGATGAAGCTTCTGTCGGAGGAGTATGCGAAGATAGGCGATAAGATGAAGTATCAGGATGCAGTGGAAGATGAGGCTTCGCGCTATTTTCGATGCCTTACCAATTGTCGGGAGCTCATGCAGGTCAAGTAGAGGTAGAATGAGTTCGGTGGATGGATTCGCTCCTCGGCGGGGACGGCTGAGACGTACAACTCAAGCTCACTCTTTCTCGCAGTAACGTACAACGACAGCGGCTGTTGGCATGTCTACATTTGTATTTGAAAATCCATTCCTTCATCAATCCTCTCTCTGAGACAGACAGCATGTTTTATTCATGTATATAGTTCTTGACATTCTATGATGACTTTTATATTCTGAACATAAGTTCATATGAACAGACGTTCAGCAAAAGATTCAAAAAGCAACATTCTTAATGCCGCATTGAAGGCATTTTCAGAGCACGGATATAGCGGTGCAAATATGAGAATGATTGCCAATAATGCCAATATGAGTGTCGGCGGTATTTACCTCTATTTCAGAAACAAGGAAGATTTGTGTCTGACCCTCTTGAATGAGCGGCTGGATGAACTCTCCGAAAAAACGGAAAGGGCCGTTAAGGGCGTGAACAACCCCGCTGAGGCAATTGGGAAAGTTATTACGATCAACCTTGAGTATGCAAGAAAACACAGAGAAATCATCCTGGCTCAGAACAGAGATAAAGGGTTTGCATTCGGGATTGATGTGAAAAAAAAGTTTTTCCGAAAACAGAGGAAGCTTGTGGAGAAGATAATTAAGGAGGGTGTACGGACAGGTGATTTCTTTGAATGCAACGTGGCGGAAGTGACAAAAATAGTGATCGCCGTGCTGCGCGGATTTGTTCTTTCTATGCTCCTCGAACCCGATGGCTTTTTTAGCGTCAAAGGCTGTTGTGAGTTTGTGCTTCGCGGGCTGTTAAGGAGCGTATGAGCCGGTATACATATTGCAAAAGTTTATGTTTTAAATATCGATTCACATTATGGAACCGGAATACAATACTCAGGTACATTGTGATGAAACAAATGACCGCCATAATAGGAGTCATAGATAAGCTTACGACAATCTTTGGAGGACATATATACTATGGATACACAAGAAACTGAAAAAAACGACATTCCTAAAAGGGTTCATTTTGCCACATTGTTCAGACGCTGGTGGATTTTACTGTCAGCGGTTTGTATCCTTATCGTCGGGGTGTACGTGTTTATAATAAAGCCGGGCATGTCGCAATCAAATGCTGCCAAGAAAGGAATGAACGCTCAATTACGCAGCGTGCCGGTCACGACAGTGGCAGCGAAGAAAGGTGATATGGCCGTTTATCTCACCGGTTTAGGAACAGTTACTCCGCTCAGTACGGTGACGGTTAAAACCCGTGTGGATGGGCAACTGATGGAGGTTCTCTACAAGGAGGGCCAAATTGTCAACCGTGGAGATCTGCTGGCCGTAATCGATCCGCGGCCTTTTGAAGTGCAGTTGAGCCAGGCTGAAGGACAAATGGCGCGTGATCAGGCTTTCCTGAAAAATGCTCAAATCGATCTGCAGAGGTACCGGGCGCTCTGGCAGCAGGATTCAATCTCCAAACAACAACTCGACACGCAGGAGGCGCTGGTTCGACAGTATGAAGGCTCCGTCAAGGTTGACCAGGGGCTTATTGATAGTGCAAAACTGCAGTTGGTTTATTGCCGGATCACCTCACCGATCACGGGTCGTATCGGGCTTCGTCTTGTGGACCCGGGTAACATGGTCCGCGCGAGCGATACGAGTGGCCTCATTGTGATTACCCAGCTTCAGCCAATGACTGTTGTGTTTCCCATCCCTGAAGACAGCCTTCCGCAGGTGCTTCGCAGGTTCAAAACGGGCTCGCAATTGCCGGTAGAAGCCTATGATCGTGAACAAAAGGAAAGACTTGCCATGGGGTTCCTGCTGACCATTGATAACCAGATCGATACAAGCACGGGGACCGTTAAGCTTAAGGCAACCTTTCCGAACAAACAGAACGAGCTGTTTCCGAATCAGTTTGTGAATGCGCGACTGCTTGTCGACATCAGGCGGGGGGCCACTATTGTGCCCTCATCCGCTATACAGCGTGGTCCCCAGGGCACCTTTGTCTACGTGGTGAAGGAAGACCGGACAGTCACAGTGCGTCCGGTCAGCGTCAGTGAGATTCAGGGTGGCGAAGCCTCTATAAAAACAGGGGTTTTACCGGGCGAATCGGTTGTGATAGATGGCGCAGACAGACTCAGAGAAGGGGCGAAGGTAGAGCCAAAGCGCGGGGGTGCGGAAACTCCTCAAAAGGGGCGCTGATGAACCTTTCCCGCCTTTTCATCACCCGGCCCGTGGCGACAACACTGCTGATGGTCGCCATCTTTTTGAGCGGTGTTGTAGCATACAAGCAGCTATCGGTCTCTGCCCTGCCCCAGGTGGATTATCCGACCATTCAGGTGCGGACCTTTTACCCGGGCGGAAGCCCTGACGTCATGGCTTCATCTGTTACGGCCCCATTGGAGAGACAGTTCGGTCAAATGCCCGGCCTTACTCAGATGACCTCGACAAGTTCAAGCGGCAGCTCGATAATTACGCTCCAGTTCACTTTGGACTTAAGCCTTGACGTAGCCGAGCAGCAGGTCCAGGCGGCCATAAACGCCTCCTTCACTTATCTGCCGCGGGATCTTCCGATTCCGCCTGTGTACAGCAAAGTAAACCCCGCTGACGCCCCGATCCTGACGCTTGGTTTGACCTCTGAAACTATGCCCCTGACACAAGTGGAGGACCTTGCGGATACCCGTTTTGCGCAAAAAATATCTCAGCTCCCGGGGGTAGGGCTGGTGAGTATTAGCGGCGGGCAGAGGCCTGCCGTGCGGGTCCACGCCAATCCGGTAGCCCTGGCAGCGTATGGTCTGACCCTGGAAGACCTGAGGGCTGCTATTGCGACTGCCAATGTCAACCAGGCAAAAGGAAGCTTCGACGGCCCTCGCCTGTCCTACATTATCGGGGCCAACGATCAGATTTTTTCGAGTAAGGAATACCAGTCCCTGATCGTCGCCTATCGTAACGGGGCACCTGTGAAGCTGTCTGATGTGGCCGAGGCCGTTGATGATGCCGAAAACGTGAAGCAGGCGGCATGGATGAATGGCTCCCCCGCGGTTATTGTTAACATTCAGCGGCAACCGGGAGCAAACGTTATAGAGGTTGTTGATCAGATTAAGAAAGTTCTCCCGCAGCTCCAGAGCGCTCTGCCTCCGGCCGTAAAGGTTTCCGTGTTAACCGACCGTACCTCCACAATCCGGGCGTCGGTCCATGATGTCCAGTTCGAGATGATGCTTGCTGTGGTGCTTGTCATTCTGGTTATGTTTCTCTTCCTCCGTAACGTCGCTGCAACGATCATCCCCAGTGTGGCCGTGCCCCTGTCCCTCGTGGGAAGCTTCGGTGTCATGTATCTGCTCGGATTCAGTTTGAATAACCTTTCTTTGATGGCGCTTACTATTTCCACCGGTTTTGTGGTGGATGACGCGATTGTCATGATCGAGAATGTGGCCAGATATATTGAGGCAGGAGAACCTCCGCTACAGGCGGCCCTGAAAGGTTCCAAGCAGATAGGCTTTACCATCCTGTCCCTGACTGTGTCGCTCATCGCCGTGCTCATTCCGCTCCTGTTTATGGGTGATGTGGTGGGACGGCTGTTCCGTGAATTTGCAATTACCCTTGGTATTACGATAGTCATTTCTGCTGTCGTATCACTCACACTTACGCCCATGATGTGTGCAAAGCTGCTCAGGCACAAGACCGAGGCTCAGCAGGGAAGGTTCTACCGGTCGTCACAGAGGGTTTTCGACCGGGTGATTGGATTCTATGGAAGGACATTGACATGGGTGCTGAGACACCAGCGATCTACCCTCTGGGTGGCCGTGGGTACGCTGGTCTTTACGATTTTGTTGTTTTATTTTGTGCCCAAAGGTTTTTTTCCGGTCCAGGACACCGGGGTTATCCAGGGCATATCGGAAGCGCCACAATCCGTCTCCTTCGCGGCTATGGCCGACCGTCAGCAGGCCCTCGCCCGTGTGATCCTCAAGGATCCGGCAGTCGAAAGTCTGTCGTCTTTCATCGGCGTAGATGGAACGAACGTTACGCTCAACAGCGGACGAATTCTTATCAACCTTAAGCCTCTCTCAAAGAGGAAGGTGGATGCGAATGAGGTGATCCGGCGCCTCCAGCCGGAATTGGCGAAGATCGAAGGGGTCACGCTGTTCATGCAGTCGGTACAGGACCTTACTGTCGACGCACGGGTGGCCCGTACCCAGTATCAATATACCCTTGAGGACCCTGACATCGATGAGCTGAATGCATTGGCCCCCAAACTCGTCGATGCGCTTCGTACCCATCCCGAGCTTCGTGATGTGAGCAGTGATCAGCAGGACAAAGGACTGCAGCTCTCTGTTGAATTCGACCGCAGCACCGCCTCACGGTTGGGCATTACACCACAGATGATCGATGATGCCCTCTATGACGCATTCGGTCAGCGGCAGGTCTCCACCATCTTTACCCAGTTAAACCAGTACCGTGTCGTCCTGGCCGTTAAACCCGATTTTCAAAAAGGCCCGGAGGCGCTGCAATCCATCTATCTTCGCGGCATAAACGGCGGACAGGTACCTCTTGGGGCATTGATCAAAACCTCAGAGACCACAGGACCACTCGTCATCAGTCGCCAGGGTCAGTTTCCCGCTGCGACGATCTCTTTCAACCTGGCGCCCGGAGCAGCCCTCGGACATGCTGTAACGGCCATAGAATCCGCCGAGAAAAAGATGGACTTTCCGGCCAGCATCAGGGGCAGCTTCCAGGGGACTGCCCAGGCGTTCAGAGTCTCCCTTGAAAATGAACCGCTTTTAATCCTCGCGGCCCTTATCACGGTCTACATTGTCCTCGGGATACTTTATGAGAGTTACATCCACCCCATTACCATCCTGTCTACACTGCCCTCCGCGGGAGTGGGGGCGATTCTCGCGCTTATGGTCTGTCGCTCCGAGTTCAGTGTCATCGCCCTCATCGGCATCATCCTGCTTATAGGAATAGTGAAGAAGAATGGCATCATGATGGTGGACTTTGCCCTGGATGCCGAGCGCAAGGAAGGGAAGAGCCCTCAAGATGCGATTTATCAGGCTTCGCTCCTCAGGTTCCGTCCCATCATGATGACCACCATGGCAGCGCTCCTCGGTGCCCTGCCATTGGCCCTCGGAACGGGTGTGGGGTCTGAGCTTCGCCGGCCTCTTGGCATCACGATTGTCGGCGGTTTGATCATCAGTCAGATACTGACTCTTTACACAACGCCCGTCATTTATCTCGCCTTTGACCGCATGGCAAAGCGGGTAAGGCTGCGGCGGTCCAAAGGAGCGGAGAGAGAGGGGAGAGACCCGAACCATCCATGAATATCTCGGCGATTTTTATCCATAGACCTGTTGCGACCACTCTCATTACCCTCGGAATAGTGCTCTCCGGAGTGATTGCCTTTCAGATGCTGCCTATCGCTCCTTTGCCCCAGGTGGATTTTCCGACCATCCAGGTATCGGCGGGACTGCCGGGGGCAGACCCTGAGACTATGGCAACATCCGTTGCCGCGCCCCTTGAGCGCCAGTTCGGGCGTATAGCAGGTGTAACCGAAATGACATCCACCAGTTTCCGCGGTACGACAAACATCACGATGCAATTCGATCTGAACCGCAACATCGACGGTGCCGCTCGTGATGTACAGGCAGCAATCAATGCAGCCCGGGGATTCTTGCCGCCGAATCTTCCCAATAATCCGACATACCGTAAGGTCAACCCGGCCGATGCGCCCGTCCTCATCGTTGCCCTCCAATCCGATGTGATAGGCACGCCCCAACTGTATGACGTCGCATCGAGTATAATGCAGCAGAAACTGTCACAGGTAAAGGGTGTAGGTCAGGTATTTGTCGGAGGCAGCTCACTCCCGGCGGTCCGTGTGGAGCTAAATCCCACAGCACTGAACAAGTATGGGATTAGTATGGCGGACGTGCGCGGTGTGCTGGCCTCCACTAATGTAAATAAGCCGAAAGGGCAGGTGTCGGATGATACAAAAACATGGGAGATCCAGGCCAACGATCAGCTTCGACAGGCCGTTCAGTACCGGCAGGTGATCGTTGCCTATAGGGCCGGTGCGGCAGTACGGCTGCCGGACGTGGCTACTGTGGAGGATTCGGTGGAGGATGTGAATACTACGGGGCTCGTGAACGGTAAACCGTCTGTCATGGTAATTATCTTCCGTCAGCCGGGGGCAAACATTATCGAAACCGTGGATCGCGTTCGTGATCTGCTTCCTCAATTGGCAGCCGCCTTGCCGGGGAGCGTTAAGGTGTCGGTCGTCCAGGACCGCACACCGCCCATACGCGGTTCCCTTAAGGACGTTGAGAGGGCGCTCATCGTTTCTGCTGCCCTCGTAATTCTTGTGGTCTTCGGCTTCTTAAGGCACATCCGCTCCACCGTTATCCCTGCTGTTGCAGTAGGAGTGTCACTCATCGGTACATTCGGAATCATGTACCTCTGTGGCTATAATCTCGATAACCTCTCCCTTATGGCGCTCACTATCGCGACAGGATTTGTGGTGGACGACGCTATTGTTGTCCTCGAGAACATTACCCGCTATATGGAAAAGGGGCTGTCCCCCATGGAAGCCGCGTTGCGGGGGTCAAAGGAGATCGCTTTTACGGTCCTTTCCATGAGTATTTCCCTCGTTGCCGTATTCATCCCCATCCTCCTCATGGGCGGCATGGTGGGCCGTTTGTTCCGCGAGTTTGCTGTGACCCTTTCCGCCGCGATCATGGTCTCCCTTGTGGTCTCGCTCACCACAACACCTATGATGTGCGCCATGCTTCTTAAGCCTGAGAAAAGCTATGCTCACCACTGGCTCTACAGGACGAGTGAGAGTGTCTTTAACCGGATGCGGGATCGTTACGATGTGACGCTCAGGTGGGCGCTCCGCCACTCGCGCTTCATGCTTGGCGTAACAGTGGCCACGTTCATAGTCAATATCTGCCTCTTCCTCATTGTCCCGAAGGGTTTTTTCCCGGAAACGGATACCGGACGCATTCGAGGCACCATTCAGGCGGAACAGGATATATCCTTTCAGGCCATGAAGGCAAAACTGGCGGCTGTAGTAAACATCATCAAAGAAGACCCTGATGTGGAGTACGTGGCCGGCTTTACCGGCGGCGGCAGAGGCGGCAGCGCCGCGAATACCGCATCCATGTTTATTACACTAAAGCCCTTTGAACAACGAAAAAGCAGCTTAAGTGAGCTCATGTCAAGGCTCCGGAAGAAGCTTGCAGGACTGCCTGGGGCGCCTACCTATCTTCAGCCCGTACAGGACCTGCGTATCGGAGGACGAGGGGGCAGCGCCCTCTATCAGTATACACTCCAGGCCGGCGAAATCTCGGAACTCTATACATGGGGCCCGCGCATTGTCCAGAAAATGCGTACATTGCCTGAGCTTGTTGACGTGAGCAGTGACCAGCAGGTGAAGGGGCTGCAGGCCACGCTCGTAATCGACCGGGATACGGCCTCGCGGCTCGGGATTACTGCCGCAATGATAGATAATGCCCTCTACGACGCCTTCGGCCAGCGTCAGGTTTCTATCATCTACACGCTTTTGAACCAATACCGCGTGGTCATGGTCGTTGAACCCCGTTTCTGGCAAAGTCCGGATACACTTAAGGAAATTTACATAAAGTCTACCAATGGGGCAATGGTGCCTCTCAGCGCTTTTGTGAAGTTCGAACGGACTGCCACTTCTCTTGCCGTTCCTCACCAGGGACAGTTCCCTTCCGTCACGATCTCCTTCAATCTGGCGCCGAAGGTGCCCCTCGGGAACGCGGTAGCATCGATTGAACAAGCCGAACGGGAAATGGGATTCCCCTCCGGTATCCAGAGCAGCTTCTCGGGCACGGCCCAGGCGTTCAAGGACTCGGTTGCCAATCAACCGTTTCTGATCCTTGCGGCCCTCGTAACGGTCTACATTGTCCTCGGCATGCTCTATGAGAGCTATATCCATCCCATAACGATCCTGTCCACACTGCCTTCAGCAGGAGTGGGGGCGCTGCTCGCGCTGCTCATCTGCCGTACGGAAATGAGTCTCATCGCCCTCATCGGTCTCTTCTTGCTCATTGGTCTCGTGAAAAAGAACGGGATCATGATGGTCGACTTTGCCCTGGAAGCAGAGCGCAAGGAAGGAAAGGGGCCGGAGGATGCGATTTATGAGGCCTGTTTATTGCGGTTTCGTCCCATTATGATGACTACCATGGCGGCACTGCTGGGTGCCCTCCCTCTGGCCCTCGGAACAGGGGTAGGATCGGAACTCCGCCGTCCCCTGGGTATTACTATTGTCGGCGGGCTCGCGATCAGCCAGATGCTTACCCTCTACACGACGCCGGTGATGTATCTCTACCTTGACCGGTTCAGACTATGGTGCAAGGGCAGGCGTGGATGGTGCATGAAACAGATGAATTATGATACAACACCGGACCTGCATGGTCTGTGATAAATTGAGGTGATTGTAATGTTTGACTGGATAGCAGTATTAATCAAACGAACAAAAGGCAGATGTGAAAAAAGCATCCGACCGGGGCGGTTCTTACATCTTTTGATGATATTGAGACAGACGCGGAGGGGAGTGTACCGGCTTGTCATGCTGCTGATGGTTACAGGGATTCCCATGCTCCTGACAGCCTGTACGATGGGTCCAAATTATGTTAAGCCCACAGTAACCATTCCCGAAACCTACAAGGAGATGGACGGCTGGAAGGTGGCACAGCCGAAGGACGAGATTATCCGGGGTCCCTGGTGGGAGGTATTTAATGATCCCCAACTGAACGAACTCGAAGGACAGGTCGATATTGCCAATCAGAACATTGCAATTGCCGAAGCACAGTTCAGACAAGCGAGCGCCCTGGTTCTGGCAGCCCGGGCAGCCTATTTCCCTCTGGCTACTGCAGGAGCCTCCGCGAACCGGGCCAGCGGGTCCTCAAATCTTGGTAGGGAGGGGCTTGCGACCCCGACGAATGTCACCACGACCTATTTGTTGACTGGCAACGTGTCCTGGGAGGCAGATATATGGGGCCGGATACGCCGTACTGTTGAGGCGGCCCGCGCGAGCGCCCAGGCGAGCGCTGCAGACTTGGAATCAGTGCGTCTTAGTGTCAAGGCTGCCCTTGCAGAGAACTACTTCCTGCTCCGTACCCTGGATCGCCAGAAGCAGCTTTTTGATGCAACAGTGGAAGCCTACCGCAGATCCCTTGAGTTGACGACCAACCAGTATTCAAGCGGAGTGGTCTCCAGGGGCGATGTACTCCAGGCGGAGACACAGCTTAAATCCGCTCAGGCCCAGGCAATTGACGTGGGAGTCTTACGTGCCCAGTATGAACATGCTATTGCAGCGCTTGTGGGAAAGCCGCCGTCGCAGTTCTCGCTACCTCCGGCACCGCTTAATGCGGTCCCGCCCGCTGCACCTGCAAGTATCCCTTCGGAACTCCTTGAGCGCAGACCCGATATTGCCGCTGCTGAGCGGCGCATGGCGGCGGCAAACGCACAGATCGGAGTGGCGAAGGCGGCGTATTTTCCTACGGTGATCTTGAGTGCATCAGGAGGATACGAGAGTATTGACGTATCAAACTGGCTCACCTGGCCGAGCCGCTTCTGGGCTGTCGGTCCTGCCATCTCCCAGATCCTCTTTGACGGTGGGTTGCGGCGGGCGATGACGGACCAGGCACGGGCAGCCTACGATGCGGCCGTGGCATCCTATCGTCAAACTGTGCTTATCGGTTTTAAGGAGGTAGAGGACAATGTGGCAGCACTTAGAATACTTGAGGAAGAGTCCCGGGCACAGGACGAGGCGGTAAAAGCGGCCCGGAAATCCGTGGAGTTTGCCCTTAACCAGTATAAACAGGGTACCGCGAGCTACCTCACGGTTAACGTGGCGCAGGCCGCTGCCCTGAACAACGAAAGGACGGCAGTGAATATCCTCGCTCGCCGGATGACTGCCAGCGTTCTTCTCATCAAAGCCCTCGGCGGAGGCTGGGAAAGGAATGGTGAAGAAGAGGTTTTCCAGTCTCGTTGATAGAAACGTAGAAAAAGGTCTGTGGGGGATTGTATTGCCCCCTCGGTCTCGTGCTCCACAGAGAGAAAAGCACCTCTTCAACCCTTTCCGGGAGGGGAAATCACAGTCCACCGAGAATCAGAAGAAAGAAGATGCCGATATATGTGAAGTGCTGAATAACCGTACCGGGTTCAACCATGCTGTCATACGAAAGGCTGCTCTTTTGTCAGAACTTTACCCGTTTGTAGAAGAACCTTTTTGCCACCTCTGCTGAAATGATATAGAGCATGACAATAAGAAGGAGCGTCAAAAGGTATGGGAGTGGTATCGGTGCAAATCCTAAGAGTGTTCCGATAGGGGTATAAGGGAAAAGGATTGTAACTACAGCGACGAGGAGAGTGGCTGTCAGCAAAGCCTTGCCCGGCTTGCTTTTCAGGAAAGGTCCCCTGGTTCGGACGACCAGCACGATCATTGATGCAGAGATAACAGATTCTATGAACCAGCCAGTCCTGAATTCTTCGACCGATGCATGGAGGATGAGAAGAAGGACACCGAAGGTCAGATAGTCGAAAACCGAGCTAAGTAAACCGAAAACAAGCATAAAGTTGCGGATGAACTTGATGTTCCATCTCCGGGGCTGACTGAGCATCTCCTGATCAACGCTGTCAGTGGCGATTGCCATCTCGGGAAAGTCGGTCAATAGGTTCGTAAATAGAATTTGTTTCGGAAGGAGAGGAAGGAAGGAAAGAAAGAGTGAGGCCCCTGCCATGCTGAACATGTTGCCGAAGTTGGCGCTTGTGGCCATGAAGACATACTTGAGGGTATTTGCGAAGGTTTTCCTGCCCTCCAGCACACCGTTTGCCAGGACACGGAGGTCCTTTTCAAGAAGTACGATATCAGCCACCTCCTTGGCCACATCCACCGCGCTGTTTACCGAAATCCCTACATCTGCGGCATGTAAGGCGGATGCGTCATTGATACCGTCTCCCATGTATCCGACCACATTTCCCGATTTCCTCAGGGCAAGGATGATACGCTCTTTTTGATTCGGCTCAATCTCAGCGAAGATATCCACGTTGTTGACCCTCTTCATCAGAGCTTCATCACTCATCTCACGAATACTGGCACCGTTTAGTATACTACGGTTCGGGAAGCTCATACGCTCAGTCATACTGGCGGCGACAAGCTCGCTATCTCCGGTGATGACCTTCAGCGTGACACCCGATTCCTTGAGGGTTTTAATAATTTCGATGATGCCCTCCTTGAGGGGGTCAAAGAAGACGAGGAAACCGAGAAAGGTCATATGGACCTCATCGCCTTTTGTCATGAAAAATTGAGAACCCATGTCCTTGTATGCGAGACCCAGGGTCCTGAAACCCTTGTTGCTCAAATCGGTGAACTGCTGATTGATTTTCTCCTGAAACGCCCCTATGTCAGTAACCTGCCCACCTGGCATTTCGACGGTCGAACACACAGCGAGCACGTTTGAAAGGGCACCTTTTGTTACTATGAGATGGGTATTGTCCTTCGCCACAAGTATGGTCAGACGTTTGCGGATAAAGTCGTAGGGCACTTCGTCAAGCTTGCTCACACGCGAGAGGTCGAACTGTCGGTGCTGGCGGATTGCCTCATCAAGAGGGTTTGTAAAGCCTGTTTCGTAGGAGGCATTGATGTAGGCGTAGAGAAGGGTTTTTTCGCTTTCCTGGCCCTCTGTGTCGAGGACGGAGTGCAACTGCACCAGGCCCTCGGTCAAGGTACCCGTTTTATCGGAACAGAGGACATTCATGCTTCCGAAGTTTTCGATCGATGCAAGCCGCTTTACGATAACCTTCTGGTCAGCCATCCGTTTCGCCCCATGGGCAAGGTTGATGCTGATAATGGCCGGCAGAAGCTGAGGTGTAAGCCCTACCGCCAGGGCAAGGGAAAAGAGGAACGACTCCAGTACCGGCCGGTGGAAATATACGTTGATGGCGAAGATCGCTATGATGAGTATCAGGGTGACCTCTAACAGGAGGTAGCCAAAACGACTGACGCCACGTTCAAACTCCGTCTCAGGCGGCCTGAATTTAAGCTGTTCAGAGACCTTGCCAAACTCTGTATCCTTCCCGGTATGTACAACAACTGCCTTCCCATCGCCGCTTACGACGTGGGTGCCCATGAAAAGTATGTTTGTTCTTTGGCTGAGAGAGGTTGCCTCGTTAAGTATCCCTGCTTCCTTGTCCACCGGGAAGGTCTCCCCGGTCAGTGTTGCCTCATCAACAAAGAGGTTCTTGGATTCAAGGATCAGGCAGTCGCCGGGGATGATGTCTCCAGCGTTCAACATGACAATATCGCCGGAAACTATTTCCTCAACCGGTACCTCCTTGAAATCTCCATCACGAAGTGTCGTTGCCTTGACCTGGACAATGGAAAGTAATTTCTGAACTGCATTGACAGCCCCACGTTCCTGCCAGAAACCGAGTAAGCCGCTAACCAGGACTATTGCCAGTATGATCAGTGCATCGGTGACGTCACGGAGTACAAAAGAGAGCCCTGTTGCAAAAAGTAATATGATAATGATCGGGCTTTTGAACTGTGCGATGAGAAGAGCGAGTGAATCATTTCGCTTCTTTGGTTTAAGGGTATTATAGCCGTAGACACGAAGCCGTTTTTGTGCCTCGGTCAGGGTCAAGCCGTCAAGTGTTGTTTGAAGGCGGGTAAGCAAGGTATTTGGGGACAGCGCCCAAAAGGCGTGCAATCCATTTGTTGCTTTGATCATACGTAAATCATTATAGTTTCTCCACATCTTTTATGCAATGGTTTGTATAGCGTGCCAATCACTGTAATCGTAATTTAACTTGTTTTTTTACTTTGCTGCATCAGGCAGCGTGCCTTTTCACCCATGCGACATACCTGTCCATCCAGTTCTGCAAGAATTGCTTGCTGTCTGCACCGATATTACCGGCCTCGTCAAACAACCCATCCTTTACCTGGATGAATGCTTCGGGTTGGCCAAGCGTCGGTACGTCCAGATACGCGAGAACGTTGCGCAAATGCTGTTGTGCCATGGCCGTGCCGATGACACCGATAGAAGCGCCCAAAACACCAGCCGGCTTCCCAGCCCATGCGCTCTGGCCATAAGGACGCGAAGCGTGGTCGATTGCGTTCTTGAGCACACCAGGTATCGAACGGTTGTATTCGGGCGTAACGAACAGAAGGCCCTGGGCGGCCTTGATTTCGATCTTCAGCCGTTTGACGGACTCGGCCTGGTTCGCATCGTCGTCCTGGTCGTAGAGCGGCAAGTCGCCGATTTGTACCTGCTTGAACGAGAACTCCGAGGGCGCCAACTTTACAATGGCGTTAGCCAGCTTGCGGTTGAATGAATCCTGACGAAGGCTGCCTACGATAACGGCAATTTGGTATTTGCTCATGATGATCTCCTTTTAAAGGTTATAGATGTTAGATTTCCTTCAGTATCCTATTTTCCCCGGGGCGGCACCATCTCCCCGCTTTCGTATGCCATCGAGGTGTCCGGAAGATTTCCCCAACTCGGCAGGTGCTCCCTGAATATCATTGGAAAAGTAATATGCTCCTTTTCATAATTCTCCTGCAATTTTATCTAATTTACAAGTCAAAATACTATTACAGAATTACTTATTCCCCCCCATCCCATTGTCCCGCCTTCGGCAGGATTAAATCGTACGGGATATATCGATTGCGAATATCGGCAGTGATTCAGTGAATAGTGAACAGTTAAAGGCATTTTATCAAGCTCACTGTCATCCCCCCGTTCGGGGACAGGAGTCTTTTGCCATATTTTAAAATCCTTGAAATTTTAATCTTATCTTCCACAACCTGACTCCTGCTTCAGCCCACGTAGGCTAAAGTCTGCGACTACTATTCACTATTCACTGTTTCTAAGATCGGGGCAATCGAGGTTGGCAGCGAAGAGATGCCCTTGTGAAACAGGGAGATTTTCCTGCCGAATAGCAGCCTGAATTTCAGGAGGAAGTTTTAAAAGTGAAATTGTGCGAGACATTGTCCGTATTGACTTTCCGGAGATATCAGCGATGACGGACAATGTGTCCGTCACTTCCTTCAATACGGAGTCGGGCTTGAGGTTGTAATTCATTAACTCGTTCATAACTCCGGCCACATCGTAGTTTTTATCAGGTAATTTTACCTGAACATATGCCAATATCCCTTTGGCCTGATCCATGGAAGGATGCCCGTTGAGCATAGAGCGTAAAGAAACCGTTCAATGTTTTATGCTCAACGTTGAACCTTATATTTGCTTATGGTTTAGCAGAAAGAAATGGCGCAAAAAGGTTGCCGCTTACCAGGTGCGGCTCAGTCTGATACCTTGATATTTCTGATCGCCTTCTGCCTGAATGTTCCAACCCTTGTATGGCCGGGTAAAAAGATAGCTGCTCGCGATGCCGATAGCTGCCCCGGCCAACACATCGTGCGTGTAATGGTCTTTTGCCTCAACCCTGCTCACGGCGACAAAGGTTGCAGCAGCATATGCCGGTATGCCGTATCCCCAGCCATAACGTTTGCGCAAGAACTCAGCCGATGAGAAGGAAAGCGAGGTATGCGCCGAAGGAAAGGAATGACTGTCTCCGTTGGGGGCAGATTCAGTTACCGTGTATTTCAAACCGTAGGTAATGGCGGCTGTGAGCGCCACCGACTCCACCAGTTGCAGCGCGCCTTGGCCATCCTTAAAACCGGCGGTTAATCCCGCCGCAGTGGCCGGTAAAAGAAGGGTGAGAACCTCGCCGGCCGCCTCAATGCTGTTGCCCGAGTGAACGCCGGTGCCGGTTACGAGACAGAATAGCATTCCAATTACCAGAGCCCTTAACCCGATCATTTTACCCCCATTGACCCAAAATTTAGTATTACCCAGACTATCATAGAAGACCCCCGGATGAAAAGTGAAATCACGAATTCTGTCTCAAGTAAAAGGACCGCCACATCCGGATTTGCTGTGGTCAGGGCACTATCCTGCATGCCGTTGTTAGTTGTAATTTTTCTTTTCTTAATTGTTTTTCCTGGTTTTTCTGTACTCCTCCAGGACCTGCTTCATCCACTCGTCACAACGTGATTCTTTTCCTTCCTCCGTCCTGATCAGGTATGGTTTACCTGTCTGAACGCTCTCAGTGGCAGCAAGCCGGATAAAATCTTCGGGGGTTACGATCTTATCCTTGAAATACTGACGCTTGGTATTCATGTGATATGATGCCTGTTTGCCAGTGTAGGATTGACCGTTCCGAATAAAGGTATAATCGGATTTGGCAACGAAAGCCAGCAGATAAGCAATTGTCTCGTCTGTATTTTTCTGAGGTCTCATATCTTCGGCAAGGACCATAGTCGCAGCAAGAACAATTGCGATGGCAATAATAATGAAGTTTCTGTTCATATTTTATCCTGTGCTAATCAAAATCGGCCGGTGCTGATACAATTATTTTATACCAAATATCACAAATGTTATTGTGAAATCAACCTGGACACGAAAAAAATGTATGCCTTCATCCGGGTAACGTTCTCGTCAGCTTTTTTATGCTATACTATCGGCGAAAGAGAAAACCCTCAGCTAAAAAGGAAAACAGCTATGACCGATAAAAAGAATGATATGCTAAAATATTTGATACTGCTTTTAATTGTAGCGATCCCGCTCTTTTCTCTGGGTATTTCCAACCACGGACTCTGGACAGCCGATGAGCCGAGGGTTGCGGAGATTGGCCGGGAAATGGCAGAAACAGGCAACTGGGCCGTTCCGACGTTGAACCGGAAGCCCTTTCTTGAAGAGCCTCCTCTCTACTATGGAACTCTGGCGCTCACTTTCAAGGCCTTCGGGGTTTCCGATAAAGTGGTGCGAATCCCATCCGCCGTCTTCGCTTTCACATCTGTTCTCGTTATTTTCTTCACGGCAAATCTCCTCTTTGGTTCGAGGGTTGCCCTCCTCTCCGGACTTATCCTTGCCACAACCGGGGAATACTTCCGGGTAGCCCATTGGGTCATAGTAGATGGCGCTCTTACATTCTTTGTTATGTGCGCCATGGGTCTTTTTATTGCAGGATATCTTTCCGGGAGTAACAGGAGGAAGCTTCTCTGTTACGTCCTCCTCTATGTGTCATGTACATTTGCCTTCTACACGAAAGGATTCATCGGCATCGTCATACCCGGACTGACCATCCTCGTCTTTCTGGCAGTAGAAAGAAATCTCAGGGAACTTTTTAAGATGCGGCTGTGGCTTGGTGTCCTTATTTTCATTATTATGACCCTTCCCTGGTTTGTTGCTCTCTGGCAGCAGGCCGGTATGGAACATCTCAAGGTCTTCTTCGTGCATAACCATCTGCAGCGGTTCCTTCCTGCCGGCATGGCCGGGAGCATTTCCGGAAGTGTATCGGGGCACCACAGCCCTTTCTACTACTACCTCACAGGGTTTCCGACCGGTTTTCTCCCCTGGAGTATCCTGCTTGTGCCGGTTTTTTATTATGCCTTTTCAAAACCCGGTCAATTAAATACTGCCAATGCTGCATCGCAAAAAGGCCGTCTATTCGCGAAATGCTGGTTCCTTTCAGGCATCATCTTTCTGAGTATTGCGTCGACGAAACGGACGCTTTATCTCATGCCTATCTTCACGCCTATGGCCATGCTCACCGCAGCCTATATCAATTCCACTATGACACCCCAGGGGCTGAACAGGGTCGGAAAGGTCTTCCTCTGGGCTTTTGATGTGTTTTTACTTATCATAGGCCTTGCTCTGATGCCCGCCTATTTCTCTATGAAGAAGGTGTTCCTCACCGGTGTCTCCGGTAATTTCTTCGCTGCGGTCCTTGTTGTTTCCATACTTGTCACGGCAATCTCTCTTGCAGGGGTCTGGTGCCTTTACCGTGGGAATCTCAAAAAATACTGGATTTCAATCAATCTCTCGATCATTATTGTGCTGCTCTTTGCCCTGATAGCCATAGTTCCCATCCTGGATGGTCACAAGAGCTTCGTTCCTTTCTCCCGTCAGGTCATGGCTACCGTACCAGCCGATCAGCCGCTTTATGCCTATCAGCCCGATGAAACCTTGCGGGGCGCTGTACCTTTCTACACAGGGCGTTACGTCATTGAAATTGAGGAACTCGGGAATGATCTTCTCAAAAAAGAAGAACCTTTCTTTATCATGATCAGGGATAAGAAAGACGAAATGGAAAAGAAATTATTGTCCACAGGCAAGTTCTCTGTTCTGGTGAAGCAAGAGATGGGAACAGACCGGACACTCGTGCTTCTCTCAAACAAACAATACAGAAAACCGTAAGAATTGGTGACCCTTATCCTTTAAAGAATTAAGAGTAACACCCCATAACGAACTATGGAGGAAAAACATATTTAACTAACCGATCTTACAGAACAAAACAGACTTTATTACGTATAGCGCGATAAAACTCCCTTGGCACAAGAAACGAGAGAAACCAGAGAAACTATCTACGTTGTTACTGCTGAGTAAAACTTAAAGCTGTCCCGCCCCATATTTTTCACAAAAAACATGGCGATGTCTGCGTTTTTTACAAGCTCCTCGCAAGTCTCACCATCTTCAGGGAATATTGAAATGCCAATACTGGCCGTAATGGAAAGCTCATATCCATCAATAGATAAAGGGGAATGGAATGCCTGAAGAAGTTTCTCTGCAACCTGGGCAGCATTTTCTTTTCTGATAATGCCCGGTAACAATATAACGTATTCGTCATCGCCAAAACGTCCAATGGTATCGCCTTTTCGCAGATACTTTGTTAATATTTTGCCTGTTTCCTTCAGGAGGAGATCCCCCACATTATACCCGAATTTGTAATTAACGTCTTTAAAGGCATCGAGATCAAAAAAGAGCACTGCAAGCCTTTCTCTGTTGCGCTGGGCATGGATAAGGGCTAAAGCGAGACGGTCACTAAACAGGATACGATTGGGAAAACCTGTAAGAAGATCGTGGGTTGTCTTATGCGCAAGTTCCGTCTCGTGTTTTTTCCAGCGTAAAATGTCTTTGATCGTCAGGACAGAGTAGGCAATTGATTTTTTATCGTCTTCTACGGTCTTTACATTGATTTCGCAATGGAAGGATGATTTGTCCTTTTTCGATAATTCCCATTCAAATATGAGTGGTTTTCTTACTTGTACCGCATGGTGAAGTTTTTTGAGAAATGATCTGTAGCTTTCTCCGGAAGTGTGTATGATAGAGAGGGTTTTGCCGATGACATCTTTGCGTTTTTTAAAATTGAATATATTTAAAAAGGCCTGGTTGCAGTAAATGATCGTTTCTGAACTGTCGCAAAGGATGAGCGCCGCTGTGCTGTTTTCGCATAGCAATTCCGTATAAAAATTGTTGTTTTGGTCTTCTGCGATGGCCCTTGCCATTGTTCCCCCTCCCTTTGTCAGCGATTGCCCCGCAACGTACTGCGGGGTAGTTCGTTTCTTCTGCATATTGTGCTACCCATATTCTTTAAAATAACTCTAATAACATAAAATTGCAATAAAATTAGATGCTTAAAACTTTATTGATATTCCGCCGGTAAAGGTAAGGTCATATCCCGGATCATTCAAGTTGCGCTTTACGCCCAGATTGAGATCAATTCTGTCTGAAAGTGAGTAAACGAAACCACCCAGAAGAAAAACAGGATCGATGCAGGAGTCTGTGTCAGGGCTTGTGTCAACCCCGATATTTCCTACAATTTTGAATTTTTTAGTGATCTTCCATTCCCCTGCAAAGGATGCGTGCAACAGGTTCTCTCTCGCATCATACATGGCCTCATTTCTCAAATAGCCAAGATTCAAATGAAATGCAGCATGTTTGAACTCTTTCGTGCCGATGAAATAGAGCCTGTATCGCACCTCTCCGGTTCCAAGCCTCACGTCCCCGCCGCCAAAACCTTTTGTATAATCACCGGTGGGAATAAAAATGCCCGGTTTAATTGCAAGGCTCAGACCATTTTTATCTTCGTAGAAGCGCCATTTCAATTCTATCAAAGTGTCAGTGATACCCTCCGGTGAGCTTGTATTTCCTAAATTATCAATCTGGAAGTTCTGATACCCTGAAGAGACGGTAAGGTCGATATTGTCTTTAATCCCGTAATCTAATTCCACCGTTATTGATTTTTTGTTTACAGTTACACCTTCATCATCGTCATGGGAATATTCTCCGCTCAGTTCAAGCAGGTATTTTCCTGTCCCCTGTGTGCTTGTATCATCGGTAATCAAAGGCCGTCCGGCAAAGGCGGTTCCGGAGAACGTGAGAATGGTCAGAAGCATAATGAGTATACTAACCGGCATCTTGCCTTTATTAAGCCTTTATGAGCAGTTTTTTGTCAAACTGTTTTTTCTTTTTTCAAAACTCTTTTTCTTGATTAAACAACGCTGAAACTTTATATTAAGCAGTGAATAGTGAATAGTGAATAGTGAATAGTGAATAGTGAATAGTGAATAGTGAATAGTAGATAGTGAATAGTGAATAGTAGATAGTGAATAGTGAAAAAGGCAGAAAACATGAAATGTTGTGAATGGCAAATAGGTTTTTGACTAACGACTATTCACTATTCACTGCAGTTAAGATACGAGTAACGGGAGTTGAAGATATGGCTGTGATCAAAAGTGCGATAGAACTGGCAATGGAGAGAACAAGAAACCTCGTTCTGGGGGAAGAAGAAAAGAGGGCCTTGGCTGAAAAGGAGATAGAAGGTAAGGTGAGGGCGGCGGTCCGGCGGTATCTTGAAGGCATGACGGAGATTGATGGCGTCACAAAAGAACTCGATGGCATTAACGCAGATAAGAACCTCAAGAGATCGGTATTTATAGATTTATTCATCGATGAGTTTGATATTAAAGAGAAGAACGGACGACTGCTTGAGCTATTCGACATTGTCTGTAGTGACCTCGAGGAGCCTTTAAAGCGTGAATTTGAGATGCTGCAGAAGAGATTTGCCGAGCAGATGGAACGGAAGGAGATGCTAATCCGGAAAGAAATAATGGAACACCTTAATGAGAACAGTGTTTCCGGCGATGGATTGGAGCCGAACACAGAGGTGTGGGATGAATGGAAAGCGGGCATGGAAGAGGTAAGGGATGTTTTTAAAGGTCGTTTTGCTGAGTGGAAAGAGAAGCTGGTTTAAGATATGAACGGCGCTGAAATTATAATAAAAACAGCACACGCGGCAGGTGTTGAGGTATGTTTTGTCAATGCCGGCACTACAGAGATACCACTCGTTGCCGCCTTCGATTCAGAACCCGGGATTCGGGCCATTCTCGGGGTGTTTGAAGGGGTATGTACCGGAGCAGCCGACGGGTATGGCCGGATGCTGGATAAGCCTGCCATGACGCTCCTTCACCATGGGCCGGGTTTTGCCAACGGCATTGCCAACCTCCACAATGCGAGGCGCGCACAGACGCCTCTGCTCAATATTATAGGTGACCATGCAACCTGGCACCGCCATGCTGATGCGCCATTGACAATGGATATTGAAGCGCTGGCAGGCAGTGTGTCCGGATGGTTTAAAAACTGCAATTCTGTCGAAATGTTATCTCAGGATGTGGCTGACGCTATTGCTGCCACGATGTATGGCCGGATAGCCAGCCTGATTGTGCCCCATGACCTCCAATTGAGTGAGTGGAGAAATGCAAAGGCTGTTTCACCGGAGTTTCCCTATGACCCTGTTGATACAGATACAATCGAAAGAGCAGCCGGTTTTTTACGATCCGGAAAGAAGACGGCTGTTATATTAGGCGGGCGGGCGCTGAGAAGGCGAGGTTTGGAGGCTGCGGGTCATATTAAAGCCGCTACCGGATGTGATCTTTTTGCAGGATCATTCCCCGGTTATATGGAGCGAGGCGCAGGGTTTCCGGATGTGGTACGAATTCCCTATTTTCCCGAAGGGGCAATCGAAATGCTGTCCCGGTATGAAGCGGTAATTCTGGCAGGCGCAAAGGAACCGGTCGCTTTCTTTGGCTATAATGGTGTGCCGAGCTTTATCCTGGGGCATAACCAGGAAAAGGTTTCTATCGGTATGGGTAAAGAGGATGTTGCAGAAGCAATGGAATATCTGGCCGACCTCCTGAGGGCCCCAATAAATACGAAGGCTATGGATGGAATAGTAACAAAATTAAATCGCCCGCCACTCCTTGAGGGTGCATTGACATCTGAAAAGGCGTGCATTATCCTCGCTGCATTACAGCCTGAAGATGCAATTATAGTGGATGAAGGACTTACTTCGACATTGTCGTATTACTCCCTTACGGCAGGTTTGCCTCCCCATAGCATGATGACAATAGCAGGAGGCTCCATTGGCTATGGGATCCCTTGCTCTGTTGGTGCAGCCATTGCCTGCCCGGACAGACCTGTGATCAATCTTCAGGCTGATGGAAGCGCCTTATACACTTTACAGGGCCTCTGGACTGAAGCGCGGGAATCTTTACATGTAACAACGCTCATGTGCTCAAACAGGAGTTATAATATTTTAAAGATGGAACTTGTGCGTGCAGGTATCGAATCACCCGGTAAAAGCATGCAATCGCTTATCGAGCTTGATAATCCGACCATCGACTGGGTAAAAATAGCAGAAGGATTCGGTGTTCCGGCCGTAACTGTCAATACGGCAGAAGGACTGGCAAAAGAGATTGGTAAGGCCTTGGCTGAACCGGGACCTCATTTAATTGAGATGGTTTTGAATAATACTTGATACTTGATACTGGTTCAAACCAATAAAACATGCATTGCTGGATTTTGGAGCATTAAACGATTAACCTCGATGACATCTATAATCAGGAGAAAGCTAACCTTGCTCATCTCGTTAACAACGATCCTGTAGAATTTTTGTACCGGTATAAGGATAACAGGGACAAGGAAATTGTTGGTTTTCTTGCATCCCAGTTTGCTTACGGGAAGATAGATATATTCAAAAAATTTCTTGAGGACCTTTTTGGGCGTATGGGCAGCAGCCCGCACCTCTTTATTATAAAAGGAGACTTTACAATCCTTAAAGGACTTTATTACAGATTTCAAAAGGAAGAGGATATCGTTCTCCTTTTCACAGTTTTAGGAAGGATTATGAATGAGTTCGGCGGTATCGGCAATATGGTGAAATTCTATTATGAAGGAGATGTGAGGAATGCCCTGTGGAGGGCAAGGGAACATCTTTTCGGTAGCAGTGATAAGCTCACATTCTTTTTTCCGAAACCATTACGCTCAAATCCTATGAAGCGATGGAACCTCTATCTCAGATGGATGGTGCGAAAAGATGAGATTGATGCAGGATTATGGGAATTTATAGATAAAAAAGATTTAATCATACCTCTCGATACCCATGTTTTCAAGATAGCCAACTGTATGGGGTGGATAGAGTATAATACCCCTTCATATAAGGCCGCCTCCGAGATCACAAAGACTCTGAAAATGTTTTCTCCTGAAGATCCCCTGAAATACGATTTTTTCCTGTGCCACGGGGTGGGCATAGGTGCCGGATGTACCGGTAAAAGAATGCCTGAATGCGAGAACAAGTGTGTTTTAGTAGCCAGGGATACTCAGTTTAAGTTAAACAAATATGAGGAGTTCATCAAGTGAAATTTAAGATTATCAGTCTTGGCTGCCCTAAAAATCTTACAGAATCGGAATATATTGCCCGGAAATTAGAAAACGCAGGACACGTGTTGACCGAAGAGTGCGATATTGTCATTGTGAATACCTGCGCTTTTATTGCCGATGCAGCGAAAGAGTCTATAGAGACCATACTTGAGGAGGCGTTACACAGTAAAAAGATTGTGGTAACGGGTTGCCTTGTTGAGCGTTACAAAGAAAAACTCCGCGAGTTATTACCGGAGGTTAACCTTTTTATAGGCAGAAATTTTTATACTGAAATCGAAACCATTATTAACGAAACATTCAATCCCCCCCAATTCCCCCCTTTAACAAAGGGGGGCAAGGGGGGATTTTCAGACAAAAAAGGCTTTTTTCTGAGGGAAGGTAAATTTGCGGAAACATTTCCGAGAAAGGTGCTCACCGGTAAGCCTTCAGCTTATCTGAAGATTCAGGAGGGTTGCGATAACAGGTGCAGTTACTGTTCTGTCCCGGATATCAGGGGTGGGCTTAGAAGCAGAACCCTTGAGGATATCAGAAAAGAGTTTGAATGGCTTTTAAAGAGCGGCTTTAGAGAGATCAATATCATAGGCCAGGACATTACTTCTTATGGAAGGCATGACGGCCTTAGTCTTGCACAATTGTTAAGGTATCTCCTTAAAATGGAAGGAGACTTTTTCTTGCGGCTTCTTTACATGCACCCGAAGGGCATAGACAGAGAACTGATAGATCTTATCAGGAGCGAGGAAAGGATTATCAAATATATGGATATACCCATCCAGCACTCTGAAGACAGCATTCTTGGTTTGATGAGAAGGGGTTACAGTAAAGCAGACCTTGAGACCCTCATATATACAATCAGGAGCGCTATGTCTGAAGCGGTATTGAGGACTACTGTCATTGTCGGTTTTCCCGGTGAAACTGACGAAGATTTTGCACATTTATGTGATTTCATAAAGAGATGGGAATTTGATATGCTCGGCGCTTTTATGTATTCAAGGGAAGAAGGCACCCCTGCATTCAAATTGAAGGGGCAGGTGAAGAAAGGCATAAAGCAGTCGAGATACAACAGGATCATGGAGATACAGAAAGAAATATCAAAAAAGAGGATGAAAATTCTTGAAGGAAAATCAGTGAAGGTTATCGTTGAAGGGAAAGGCGAGGGACATATGGTGGGGAGGCTTCTTACACAGGCCCCGGATATTGATGGCATAGCTTTTGTAAGTGGCGATTGCGCCATAGGAGAGATAAGAGACGGTAAAATAGTGAAAACCCTCGATTATGATGTTATAGTAGAAGTGTAAAAAGCACGAACAGCGCTTCGCAGGTCCAAAATAACAGGAGCAAACATATGGAACCGATTAATGAATTAATTGCTGTAAGAATGGAAAAGGAAAAATCGTTGAGGGAGCTTGGCATTGAGACATATCCTCAGGATAACGGGCCCTACATAACCACAGGAGATGTGGAAGAAAAATACAGTTCCTTTTCCCATGATGAACTGGAAAAAACAGAAGAGCATGTCTCTGTAGCGGGAAGGATTATGGCATTCAGGGATTTCGGAAAGAGCTTATTTATCCACATTCAGGACAGAAAAGGAAAAATTCAGGTCTATGCGAGAAAGGATATGCTCAAGTCACCTGAATACAGCATCTTTAAGAAATTTGATATATGTGACATAGTGGGTGTTGAAGGCAGGGTATTCAGGACAAAGACGGGGGAATTGACAATCCTTGCCGGCAACGTAAAGCTTCTCACAAAATCATTGCGTCCCCTCCCCGAGAAGTGGCACGGCCTGAAGGATGTGGAAGAACGGTACAGAAAGCGGTACCTTGACCTTATTGTGAATGAGCGGGTGAAAGATGTTTTTATAAGAAGGGCAAAGATTATCGAATACATCAGAAATTATTTTATAGATAAAGATTTCATTGAAGTAGAAACGCCGATGATGCATGTGATCCCGGGCGGTGCAGTGGCAAAGCCATTCATAACACACCATAATGCCCTGGGAATGGATCTTTACCTCAGGGTAGCCCCCGAGTTATACCTTAAAAGGTTGGTAGTGGGGGGGTTCGAGAGGGTTTTTGAGATAAACCGCAATTTCAGGAATGAAGGTATCTCTGTTCGCCATAATCCTGAATTTACCATGCTTGAATTTTATCAGGCTTACGCAACATTTGAAGACCTCATGGCCTTTACGGAAAATATGGCTTCGTCACTTGTAAAAGAACTTTTTGGTGGTTATAAAGTCACATATAATGGACAGGAAATAGATTTTTCAGTCCCCTGGCGGAGGATTACCATGGAGGAGGCGTTGAGAGAATTAGGCGGTTTTGATCTGACCCAGGTGGGTGGCGATATAGGGAAACTTGCCTCCTATGCAAAGGAACTTGAAATTGAAGGCGCTGAAAAAGAAACGAAGGGGAAGCTTATCACGAAGATATTTGAAGAGCTCTGCGAAAAGCAGTTAATACAGCCTACGTTTATAACCCATTACCCTGTCGAGGTGTCGCCGCTGGCAAAGCGGAGCAAGGATAATCCGGATATTACGGAGAGGTTTGAGCTCTATATCAGCGGAATGGAAATAGCCAACGGGTTTAATGAGTTGAATGACCCTCAGGACCAGAGGGAAAGGTTTGAGGAACAGATAAGGGCAAAGGAAGAGGGCGCCATGATGGACGAAGATTATATAACGGCCCTCGAATATGGACTTCCGCCGACTGCAGGCGAAGGCATTGGGATTGACCGGTTAACAATGCTCCTTACAGACAGCCCCTCCATCCGTGAGGTAATCCTTTTTCCACTGCTGAGACCATGAGAAAGCTAAAACATGAACTACGAAACTAACATAGGGCTTCGCTATCTCCGCTCAAAACGAAAAGAGGCCTTTATATCCTTTACTACCTGGATAGCGGTAGTTGGCATCGCGATAGGGGTTATGGCGTTGATTATTGTTATTGCCGTCATGACAGGGTTCCAGAATGAGATACGGGAGCGTATACTCGGTATTAACCCTCATGTTCTCGTATTAAGTATCGAGGGAGATGTAAAAGCGCCGGGAGATCTTGTCAATACAATAAAACAGGTTGATGGCGTGACCCATGCCTTTCCCTTCATTACCTTTCAGGCTATGGTGCAAAGCGGCAGGCAATTATCCGGTGTAGCTGTAAAAGGTTTGAACGCAGAAGATATTAAATTTATGGAAAAACTTCTCAAAGAAGGCAGCATCAGTGCCTTGGAGAAAAAGGGCAATATACTTATCGGTAAGGAATTGGCAAAACACATGGGCCTTCTTCCGGGAGATGCCTTCACGATAATGGTCCCTTTTGGCGGCTATTCCCCCATGGGCGCCATGCCCGAGACTGTACGGGTCAAGGTTGGCGGGATATTTGAAACGGGCATGTATGAGATTGACAACACCCTCATCATCATGTCCCTCAAGGATGTGGAAAGTATCATGGGCATCGGCGCCACCGGCATAGAGGTAAAGTTAAAGGACGCCTATAAGGCCAATGATGTGCGAAAAGAGATATTGAATAGGCTGGGGCGCAACTATTTTGCAAGGACATGGATCGAGATGAACAAAAACCTCTTTTCGGCGTTAAAACTCGAAAAGGTTGCCATGTTCATCATACTCGCCCTTATTATTTTTGTGGCGAGTTTCAACATCATAAGTTCTCTCATCATGACGGTCATGGAGAAGAAAAAGGACATTGCAATTCTGAAGGCCATGGGGGCAAAGAAGAAGAGCATCATGAAAATATTCATGGTGGAAGGTGTGACGATAGGAGTTTTTGGCGCCCTGATCGGCTCAATAAGCGGCTACGGCATATGTGAGATTATAAGGAGATACAAGATTATAAAGTTGCCGGAAGACATATACTACATCAGTAGTTTACCTGTCAAAATAAGCCTCTTTGATGTTGCACTCGTTGCATCTGTTACCATGCTGATATGTATCCTTGCAACGCTCTACCCTTCATATAAGGCTTCAAAAATCGACCCTGTGGAGACATTGCGGTATGAGTGAGACGGTTTTAAGGGTATCAGGACTGAAAAAGAGCTTTAACAAGAACAATGTGGAGCTCAATATATTGAAGGGGCTCGATATTGATATTTATGAAGCTGATTTTATCACCATTATGGGGCCCTCAGGCGCCGGCAAAAGCACATTTCTCCATATCCTTGGAACGTTGGATACTGCAACTGAAGGTGAAATATTTTTCAGAGGCAGGAATATCAACGGATTTACCGAAGATGAAGCGAGCAAGTTCCGGAACGAAAAGGTGGGTTTTGTCTTCCAGTTTTACCATCTTTTGCAGGATTTTACCGTTATTGAAAATATTACCATACCACTCCTGATAAAAGGGGTTGGCAGTATCGAAGCTATTGCAAAGGCGGAAACCTTTCTGGAGATTATGGGCCTGAAGGATAGGAGAAATCATAGACCCGGAGAACTTTCCGGTGGGGAGCAGCAAAGGGTGGCCATCGCACGGGCATTAGTGAATGAGCCGGAGATTATCCTTGCCGATGAGCCCACAGGAAACCTCGACAGAAAGACGGGTAAAGAGGTGCTTAATTATATCCTTTCCATAAATGAACGTATATCCTCAACCCTTATACTCGTGACGCATGATCCTGAAATAGGTCTGTTGGGGAAAAGAAGGTTCAATATGGTTGATGGGGAGCTCTTCTCGTTAGAGTAATTAACCCGGATTTTCCATTAAGATACGTATCGGTGTCGGACCATCCCTCTCAAACACGCTCATTTCGCTCCAGCGGCTTCAATCGCTCGCGTTCGGCTTCGAAACTTTTGCTTGACAGCAAAAGACCAAGCTTCCTCGCCTCTCGACGGTTTGCTCCGGGATACCCCGACACCGCTTCCAATGACATATCCGGGATAAAGTGATTAAGTGATTGAGTAATTGAGTGATTAAGGAAACGCAATAAACGCAATAAACTCAAGAAACCCAACAAACGCTTATCTCGCCGCGTTATATTCCCCCCTGTCGAGACACCCATCGCCATTTTTGTCGTATTTTTTGAATTGTTCCATGGTCAGGCCCGGGATAATGGCGCTCAATTCTGCAGGGCTGATCCTGCCATCTGCATTATGGTCCACATCATTAAATACAGTGCTGTTTGTCCGTTCTTTCACGCGTACAGGGCCTCCCTTCTTTGAAACGGAGGCTGTTCTTTTTTGCTGAGAGGGCCCCGTCGGCATTACCGGAATTTTTCCCGTGAACCTCGATATGATGGCGCCATCGCCGGTATATCCGACCGAAATTGGATCGCCCGTTTTAATCTGGTCGAGGCTTTTGTAGCCTATCAATCTTGGATTGGCCACATCAAATGTGACCACTATTCCTTTGTTTCTGACGGATATTATTTTATCTGTGGTGTCAACCTTGACGACTTTACCAACGAAATCCCCCTTAGTTCTTACCCTCATCCTTATCTTTGGAGGGTTTTCGGATGATTTTTCCTTAGTAAAGCCTGTCGACACCAGGGTAATACAGGCTATGATACTGATGATTATTATTAAGGTTTTCTTCATGTATATTTCCTTTTTCATAAAATTGTCTGTCAAGACACCTTCAATTGATTACGTTGTGTTATATAAAGAGGACATATAACATGTCAAGACCTTTACATATCGAGGAGGTTTTTTTGGTTGTAAATTCTTTCTTGTTGTAGGAAAATGGAAGTTGATAATGCAATAAACATTATGGAGGTTTCGTCATGGCAGAAACGGATATCAAAATTGAAGGTATGAGTTGCCAGCACTGTGTAATGGCTGTGAAGAAGGCCATTGGAGGGTTGAAAGGTATTGAGAATGCTGATGTAGCTATAGGAAGTGCAGCAATAAAATATGATGAATCGAAGGTTAAAAAGGAAGAAATTGAGGCGGCCATAGAAAAGACCGGGTTTAAAGTAAGCCGCGGCTTTAAGTGAGCATAGCAATATAGCTGCAGGTACTGTGCAGCCCCGGCAAAACAATAATTTATGTCAAACAAATCAATCATTGAAATACTGGAAGAGATTGGTACGCTTCTTGAGATAAAGGATGATAATCCATTTAAAACAAGGGCTTACTATAATGCTGCGAAAACGCTTTCCGGAATAGATAACCTTGAAGAGATAATAAAAAGCAAAAGACTCAGGGAGATAAAAGGGATCGGAGAAGCGCTTTCAAAGAAGATTGAGGAATACAGCGAAACAGGAAGGATGGAATACTATGAGGATTTGAAAAAAGAAATCCCCCCGTCACTCCTGGAACTTACGGGCATACCGAATCTGGGTCCAAAAAAGATTAAGGTGTTATATGATGAACTCGGAATTACCAATGTGGGCGAGCTTGAATATGCCTGCAAGGAGAACCGTCTCATTGTCCTTCCCGGTTTTGGGGAAAAGACCCAGGAGAAAATATTAAAGGGTATTGAATTTGTCAAAAGGCATCAGGGCGAGTTTTTATTTGGTGATGTTTATCCGGCGGCGGAGAACATCAGAGATAAATTCACAACCATAGTGAAGCCGCAATTCGTAGAGGTATGCGGCAGTATTCGACGCAGGAAAGAAATTGCGAAGGATATTGATATCCTCGTGGGCGGGGAAGATCATGAACGTATTTCATCATATTTTATATCAATGCCTGAGGTAAGCGAAGTATTGCTGAAAGGCGATACAAAGACATCGTGCCGTCTGCAGTCCGGCGTAGAGGTTGATTTAAGGGTGGTAAGCGAATCTGAATTTCCGTTTGCCCTTATGTATTTTACGGGAAGCAAAGAACACAACGTGAGGCTTCGGGGTATTGCGAAGAAAAAGGGATGGAAGCTGAGCGAGTACGGTCTTTTCGAGGAAGAGAAACCCATACCATTGAAGAACGAAGAAGAGATTTATCGGGCGCTGGGCCTTGCGTATATCCCGCCTGAATTAAGGGAGGATATGGGCGAGATAGAAGCAGCAGAAAACGGGAGGCTCCCTGACCTGGTGACACTTGAGGATATAAAAGGCACATTTCACATTCACACTGAATTCAGCGATGGGGTTGATTCGATTGAGAAGATGGCCGATACCGCAAAAAAGATGGGTCTTTCGTATATCGGCATTTCAGACCACAGCAAGAGCGCCTACTATGCTGGGGGACTCAAGGTGGATGAGGTTTTAAGACAATGGGAAATTATTGACAGATTGAACGGGAAGGATAGGGATTTTTACATATTCAAAGGCATCGAAAGCGACATTCAACCGGACGGGAGCCTTGATTACGAAGAGGAAGTTCTGAAGGGCTTTGATTTTATCATTGCCTCCATTCATTCTAACTTCAATCTTAAAAGGGCTGACCAGGAAAAGAGGATATTGAGGGCGCTTGAGAATCCCTATACCACAATGCTTGGACACCCGACGGGACGCCTCCTGCTTTCAAGAGATGGATACGATGTAGATATGAGAACCATCATAGACGGGGCGGCGGAATACAATGTTATTATTGAGCTGAATGCAAGCCCGTACAGGTTCGACATAGACTGGAGATACATGAAGTACACAAAGGAGAAAGGCGTCATGATTTCAATCAATCCGGATGCCCACGCAACTGGCGGTCTTGCTGAGATATTCTACGGTATCGGGATTGCGAGAAAGGGATGGCAGGAAAAGAAAGATATACTCAATACGCGAACTGCCTCAGAAATAAAGGATATATTCAAAAATAGAAAGATCGGCATATTTCATAAATCTAAATAATCTCTACCAGTTATACGTCAATTTGTCAAATGTCAACGATTTGTTGCCCAAATCGGTTTGGCGCCGGAACACTGTTTTGCTCTCTGCTCCCTGCGCTTTCTTACCCATGCATCGATTCGCTTCCATTCAATTTTCAAACTTGACCTGGTCTTCGAACATGAAAATTGGCCTAAACGCGACCTGGTCGCAGGCTCATTTCAGCTCATCGGCTGGGTACCCAAGAAATGCTCGAAGTCGCGACTCGCAAAAAGTTCTTCCGGCTTGCTATCTCGAATGTACCCAATGATTGTTTGGGCAACAGGCCGTCAGTGTCTGACCCTCCTGTTTTTCCCGTAACTCGTAATTGGTTTGACTAATCACGCTCTACACACTCCGCTCCTTCCACCTTCCACCTTTCACCTTTCACTTTTTTCACACCTGAGGTGGCTTTTTCTTCTCCGGCGCAGGTTCCGGGGCAATCGGTATCCGCAGTTCCACTAAAGCACAGAAAACATGCAGCTCATCAAGAAGCGTTACAAGGTCGGGCTTTGTGTATTTTGCAATACCCATTTCAATGCGTGATTCAAAGGAT